>JAFTIK010000030.1 GCA_017456945.1 Clostridia bacterium | reverse complement strand
CCAAATTCCGTGCATCAAAACTCTGTCAATCTTTTCGCTAACCCGTTGCGATTTGAAATTATTACCACTTAAACACTCTTTAAGCAAGTTTTCTATAAACGAATATCTCTTTTCTTCTTCGCCAGCCCCCTTTTCGCCCGTAAAATCAACATTTAACGGGTTTTTAATATTTGACGTTGATACTTTTATTAACTTACCGATATTAACGTTTTTAAGGGCGGAAATAGACACTACAGGCATTCCTAGTCTTTCAGACAAAAGTCTTTCGTCTAACTTTATACCGTTTTTATTCAACTCGTCAATCATATTTACGGCTATTACGGTTGGAATACCAAGCGATAATAATTCGGTAGTAAGAAAAAGATTTCGTTCAAGATTAGTGCCATCAACGATATTTATTATAACGTTTGGACGGCTCTTTTTTAAATATTTTAAAACTACTCGTTCGTCGGGCGAATCCGAGCGCAAGGCGTATAACCCCGGCAAATCGGTTATTCGTATATTTTTATCATATTTATAATTTCCTGTTTTTCCTTCGGTAGTTACCCCCGTCCAGTTGCCCGTTTTTTGATACGTGCCCGTAAGCGCGTTGAATAAGGTTGTTTTACCTGAATTTGGGTTGCCTATCAATGCAATTTCTATACTCATAACTTGTTCACCTTTATATACTTTGCATCATCTACTCTTAAAGCGAGATAAAAGTCCCTTAATTTTATTTCTATAGGACCGTTAAAATAGGCTTTTCTCACAACCCTTATTTTAACGCCGTTAACTAAGCCCATATTCTTTAGCCGATTTTTAATTTTTTCGGCGTTTTCTAGTTCTACTACTAAGGCTTTCTCGCCTATTTCAAGTTCGTTTAGAAACATAGTAAATTATATTTAAAAATACTTTGTAATATGAAAAAAAGACGGGTTTTTCCCGTCTTTTTTCTATCCTATTAAAGTTTTTAATATTACTTGCGCGTAAATTCTTGCTAAAAAGTCGTTAGGGTGATTAACGTTGTTACCCGTCATATCCCTATATCTTTTGCCCGTTGCAAGTAGATTTTCGTGCATTTTCGTCATATCGGCAACGCCCGTATAACCGTATTTTTCTTGAATTTTATAAAGTTCGTTTACCGTTAAAGGTTGATTTCTAACCCAGTCGCTCTCGGTGTTTGGATATGTAGTAGAAAGTAAAACTACTTCGCCGTTAGGATTATTTTCTCTAAAAGATTTTACCATTTTTTCTACGTTATCGTGGAATAAATCAAGTTCAGTTCTACCGTCGTTCATACCAAAACCCAACACCATTAAATCGGCAGGGGTTGATAATACTTTGCTTTCAAAATTTTCCAACCCGTTAACTGACGACCAACCACCCACGGCAACGTTTATATGTTTTACGGGGACGGAATACTTACTCTGTATTTTTTTTGCTATCATTACGCTAAATTTATCCATATAAGTGGCGTTTCCCCACCCATAGGCGTACCACTCGTGTTGCACCCCATAGTTATACTATCACCGTAAAACACAATGGTTACGGGCTTGCTATTTTTTATTTTGTCATTAAAATTCTTAAACCTTTCTTTTTTCGTTTGTGGAATTTCAATAGATTTTTTAGCGTTATGTTTATACGTGACCGCTATTTGATATTTTGAATAACTATCCTTTTCACCAAAAGAAAAATACTTTTTTCCTTCAGGTGCTTTTTCGTTTCTATTAACGATAGAAATTGCAAATTGCGCAGGTTCTGTAAGATAATAGTCGTCAATTGCCATAAAGGGCGTTTTACCCCCTTTAATGCGCTTTATACCACCGTTTACCAACTGATAGTCTTTTCCTTCAACATATTCTATTTGCAAGCCGTAGTCGTAAACGCTAACGATTTCCGTTGCGGGATACAAAAGTGGCGCAAAATCTTCTTCACCAAGAAAAAGAACCGTTTCGTGATAAACCGTATCACCTTCCCAAACGGGTAATAAATATTTTTCTAATTGATAAGTTTCCATAAGTAGCCTCTAAATTTTATATGTTTTATTATAACACAATATAAATATAATTTCAACGGATAAGAATATTTAAAAAGAAACAACCGTGAAAATTTCACGGTTGTTTAATAAATTAGTCAACTAATTCGATAATTGCAACTTCAGCTGCGTCACCCTTACGAGGTCCGAGTTTGTAAATTCTGGTGTATCCACCACCCTGACCTTTTTCTTCTTTACGAGCAGCGTATTTGGGTGCATATTCGTCGAAGATTTTTTCAATAAGCGGGTATTTGATAGCGTTGGTTCTCTTTTTGAAATCTGCCTTGGATTCTTTGAAACCCTTAACATCTTGCAAATCGTGAACCCAAGTCATAATCTTTCTTCTTGCGTTGAGTTTCTTATTACCATCTTTAACCAAGGTCTTAGTGGTTTCCTTACCCTTAGCGTCAGTAACTTTAACTTCGCTTTCAACGGTATCCGTGTAGGTGTTTACGGCGAGAGTAATGATTTTAGCAACGTAAGATGCAACTTCTTTTGCTCTTGCTTCGGTGGTGGTAATTTTACCATACCACAAAAGTTCAGATGCTTGATTTTTAATAAGCGCTAATCTCTGCGTAGCGTTTACGCCTAATTTTCTTTGCATTGTTTAATCCTCCTTGTCCATTAACTTCAAGCCGTAGCTCTCGAGTTTGAAAATAACTTCGTCGAGAGACTTTTTACCCAAGTTACGAACTTTAAGCATATCGTCTTCGGTTTTCTTCGTTAAGTCTTCAACGGTGTGAATGTTTGCTCTCTTTAAGCAGTTATAAGATCTTACGGATAAATCCATTTCTTCAATGGTCTTTTCGAGAATTGCTTTTTCCAAATCACCCGAAGATTGTACCAAAATATCCATACTGCCGATATCTGAGAGAGAAACGAACATTTTAATATGTTCTTCCATAATCTTTGCCGCTAGACTTACGATATCCTTGCCGTAGAAAGCACCGTTAGTCCATACTTCAAGAACGAGTTTATCAAAGTCAACACTCTGTCCTACGCGGGTTGCGCTTACGTTGTAACTAACTTTCTTTACGGGTGTAAAGATGCTATCTATTGCAATATTGTCAATAACGTCAACCTTGTGTTCGTCTGCGCCTTGATAACCACGACCTCTGCCGATAGTAAGTTCCATATCGATCTTACCACCTTCGTCAATAGTACAGATGTGTTGATCGGGGTTTAAAATTTCAATTTCCGAATCACAAGCTATGTCGCCTGCCGTTACTACCGCAGGACCTTCTTTGAAAAGTTTTACCGTCTTTTTGTATTCCTTATCGTTGTTAGTTGCTTTAATTGCTACGCACTTTAAGTTAAGGATGATTTCGGTAACGTCTTCTTTAACCATAGGAACAGACGAGAATTCATGTCTAATTCCAAGTTCTTCTGCAAACTTAATGTTGGTGATTGCAACTCCTGGGAGCGCAGACAACAATATTCTGCGAAGGGCGTTACCAAGCGTCAAGCCGAAACCTTTTTCCAACGGTTCTACGACTACTTTGACGTAACTTCTGTCTTCACTTTCTTCCACTTCTATTCTGGGTTTTTCAATTTCCATCATAAGAAATTTACCTCCTTAAAAATAGTTTCGTTATAGGTTTTTGTAAGAATTCTTAATTATGGCGTGGAATTCCCTAATTTTCCCCTTACAAAAACCCAACGATAATTTAATTTTTTACAGATTATTTCGAGTACAATTCGACGATCATGTGTTCAGCAATGCTGATGTCGATGTCTTCTCTGGTCGGGAGCGCAAGAATCTTACCTGTTAAAGTTTCGGGATTGAATTCTAACCACTTGGGCATTGCGCCGATTTTCATCTGTTTGATTTCCGAGAAATACTTATTGTCTTTCTTGGTTTCTTTTACTGCGATTACGTCGCCAACTTTAACGTTATAAGAAGCGATATCTACGTTCTTACCATTAACGGTAAAGTGTGCGTGGGTAACGAGTTGACGAGCTTGTGATCTGGAAGAACCGATACCCATTCTAAAAATAACGTTATCAAGTCTTCTTTCCAAAAGTGAAAGCATGTTTTCACCGGTAATACCCTTCATTCTATCAGCCTTTTCATAATACTTTCTGAATTGACCTTCAAGAACGCCGTAAATTCTCTTACATTTCTGTTTTTCACGAAGTTGTAAGCCGTATTCGGAAATCTTCTTTCTGCCCATACCGTGTTGACCAGGAGCAACCGGTCTCTTTTCAAAAGCGCATACGCCTTTGAAGCATCTTTCGCCCTTAAGGAATAACTTTGCGCCTTCACGTCTGCATAAACGACATTTAGATTCTGTATATTTAGCCATTTATCTTTCCTCCATTATACTCTACGTTTTTTGGGCGGTCTGCAACCGTTGTGCGGAATGGGTGAAACGTCTTGAATAAGAGTTACTTCCATATCGCAGTTGGTAAGAGCGCGGATTGCCGATTCTCTACCTGCGCCAGGTCCCTTAACGTAAACTTCTACCGAACGCATACCTTGATCTCTTGCCACTTTGCCTGCTGCTTCTGCTGCCATTTGCGCTGCAAACGGGGTGCTCTTTCTAGAACCCTTGAAGCCAAGGCTACCTGCGCTAGACCAAGATACGGTGTTACCCTGCATATCGGTGATAGTTACTAATGTATTGTTGAATGATGCCTGAATATGAACTTGTCCTTTGTCCACCTTTCTGGCGTCTTTACGTTTCTTTACTACTTTCTTTGCTGCTGCCATTAAAGTTTACCTCCGTTATCTGGTTGCCGTTTTCTTCTTAGCAACGGTACGACGCGGACCTTTTCTAGTACGCGCATTTCTCTTGGAACTCTGTCCGCGAACGGGAAGGTTCTTTCTGTGACGAACACCACGGTAGCAACCGATTTCTATCAATCTCTTGATAGAAAGGCTTACTTCGCTACGAAGATCACCTTCTACGCGAAGGTTGTGTTCGATATATTCTCTGAGTTTAGCGATATCGTTTTCGCTCAAGTCTTTTACTCTAGTGTCGGGGTTTACGCCCGTTTCTTTGATGATTTTCTTTGCCGTCGTCAAACCGATACCGTAGATATAGGTAAGGCCGATTTCGACTCTCTTGTTGTTCGGCAAATCAACGCCACTTATACGTGCCATCCTTGTCAAATACCTCCGTATTCTTTTCGTGTTTTTTTATTTTTTTGTATATATAAATGCCTAATCTGCTTTTCGATTTGGAATGGTTCTACCGAGCCGTATTAGGCTGTTGTTTTCACTCTAAACCCTTTCGGGTTTAAGCATTCGGGGAATTAACCCTGTCTCTGTTTATGACTCTTGTTCTTAGAGCAAATTACCATAACTTTTCCGTTTCTTTTGATAACTTTGCATTTGTCGCACATAGGCTT
>JAFTIK010000029.1 GCA_017456945.1 Clostridia bacterium | reverse complement strand
ACCTTTGTTTCTATTCGATATAGTTGCCTGCCACTCGTGCCCTTTGTCACATTTCCACCAAACTTTTTTATCGCTATTTGGTAAAACATTCTCTGGTTTTAAGACACCATTTCTTTCATGATTCCATTCTTTTGCTAAAACTGGATTAAGCGTTGATAAATCATTATAACCCATTAGAACTTTTTTGTTTGAACAATAAGGACAACCTCTTCCATCATTTCTACTATCAATAGTTGCTTGCCATTCGTGACCTTTACTGCATATCCACCATACTTTTTTACTACTATTTGCAGTAAAATTTTCAGGTTTTAAATCTCCATTCTTTTCATAATTCCATTCGCTTGCTAATTTGGGATTAATTGTTACTAAATCATTTTTACCCTTAGTGGCATATCTTCCTGAGCAATACGGACAGCTATTTCCTCTGTTTCTACTTGAAATTATGGCTTGCCACTCATGTCCTTTATCGCATTTCCACCATACTTTTTTATGACTATTTGCAGTAAAATCTTTTGGTTCTAAACCAACATTTCTTTCGTAATTCCATTCGCTTGCTAATTTGGGATTAATTGTTACTAAATCATTAAACCCACTCGATATTATATGGCTTGCACAAATAGGGCATCCTCTTCCATTGTTTCTATTATTTATTGTCGCTTGCCACTCGTGTCCTTTATCGCATTCCTACCAAACTTTTTTACCACTATTCGCCGTAATATTTTCCGGTTTCAAGTTGCCATTTCTTTTATAATTCCATTCCTTTGCCAAAGTTGGATTTACATATAAAAGAGATTTTGTTTTTTCTGTATATATACGCAAACTTTCTATTTCAATTGCATCTCGTTTCAGGTCAACGTCTACGGTATTTCCCGTAATTTCACTTAAAATCTTTTGTAAAACCATAGATAAGTCTTTTTGCTTTTTATCTACAATATAATCAATTGAACTGTCATTTAATACAGATAATCCTTCTCGTATTCTATAAAGTTTTATTCCATCTTTTTTGCACTTTAAATTTTTATCTAAATCTTTTTCTTTTTTGTTCTTATGCCAAAGACTTCCATCATACTCAATGGCGATATTTTTAGAAGGAATATAGATATCTAATTCATATTTTTTTTGCTTATACGAGTGTTCTACTTTAAAACCATATTTTTCAAGATAAAAAATAATTGCATATTCAGGGAAAGACGTATGCCTTTCAGAATTGCAAATAGGACATCCCGCCCCTTTGCTTCTACTAAATATCACAGCTTGCCACTCGTGTCCTTTACTACACTTCCACCATGCTTTTTTATTACTACCAAGAGTAAGAATGTTGGGGTCTAAACTTAATTCATTATTCTTTTCCCAGTTCCATTCCGTCATCAATGTAGGGTTATCTATTAAATACTTTTTCTCTTTTTTATCAGCCATAATTACCAACTTTTGTAAAATCTTAAAAATATTATAACATATTAACACATTTTTTTCAATCTCTTTTGTTGTATAGCATTATCTTTCAATAATAATTCCAGCTACGCCTTTATAGAAAAAATAAAAGAGATTGTATCCGTTATTAGAATACAATCTCTCTTGGCGGAGAAAGAGGGATACTGCGATAAATCGCAGGACTAAGCCCGTCAAGGTAAGCCCATCAAAGGTGACCGAACCAAAGAACCGAAACAAAATCTCATTCACAGCAATAAAAAAGACTATCAACGATAGTCTTTTTTATTGGCGGAGAAAGAGGGATTCGAACCCTCGCTACACTCATCGCATACTACTCCCTTAGCAGGGGAGCCCCTTGAGCCTCTTGGGTATTTCTCCATATTGCTTAAGTTAATTTTTAATATTTAATTTTGGCGACCCTGCTAAGGTTCCGAAGCAGGGGGACGACGCGTTAAGCAAACAGTCCTGTGAACTGTTTGTAGCCAAAGTCCACGAATGCCCTTATGGCATGAGGGCGGACGCCCCTTGAGCCTCTTGGGTATTTCTCCATATTGCTTAAGTTAAACGTTTTTATAAAAAGCAAAACAAAAACAAACGCCTTGCTTTTATCTTATAGTATGTTATCACAAAATTAAGCGTTTGTCAAAGTTTTTTTTATAGTTTGTAATTTTTCCCAAAAACAATTTTAAATAAAATCTAATTTATCGTCTTTATTTGGCTCTTGAATAGGTGGTGTGCTACCGTAAACGATAAGACCTTTTACGGCGTTATAAATATCCGTTCGTATTTTTTTGGTATCTACGGTAACGCCGTTTACCACCTTTAACAGATAGCCTTGACTTTTTAAGCCCGATTTGCTATATCTAATAACCTTTTTTTCGCCTAGCAAAATTTCGGGATAATCGCCGTTAGCGTCAAAGAATTCTTCTTCGGCAGGCGCGGGGATTTCACCCACGATAACGCTTTGCCTTATATATCTTGCGTCGTTAGGCTCGCCGTAGATTTCAATCCTAATCAAATCGTCGGTTGCATAACTGTAAATAATAATAGGGTTATGCGTGTCGTTAATAAACCTTAAATCCGAGCCCCCGTAACTTACCATTGCGTCGAAAGACGGGGAAACGTAACTTACGGGAAGGCTATGTGGGTGGTATTCGGTGATTTTCAACCCTGCAAGCAACACGGCGTTATAAAGGGTGGTGGAAACTTGGCAAACACCACCGCCAACCCCGTCAACGAATTGTCCGTTAACTATAATCTTTGAATTTTCGTACCCCTTTTCAATAGTTCTTGGGCCAACCGTACGGTTAAAGGAAAATTCCCCGCCAACGTCAACGAAAACCTTGTTAATGGCTATAGAAGCCCTTTTAATATTTCGTTTTCGTTCGGGAATAGAAGAGGAAAAGGTAGTATAAAACTCCGAGCGAAGAACTAAATTTTGGGGTTTTAGGTCGTAAAATGGCATGCGTGACTTGGCGCTTGCTAGTAAAGAGTTAACGCTCAAAGAAAAGGCAGTTAAAAGTAAAACCGATATTATAAAATTAAAAAAAGGTAAAAATTTTCGTGTGTATGCTCGCATAATATCAAAAAGAGTATGTGCAAAAGAGTTAAAAACATAAATAAAGCCGTTAAATAACTAAAAATATCAAAAAAATAGTTGCGTCTAAAATTTTTATATGTTACAATATATCAGTATTAAAAAGGGAATTTGCTATTAAAAAAATTCCGAAACAGATAAACGGTTTATATTTTCCGTTTAAGGAGATAATTTATGAACATGATGAATATGATGAACATGCTTATGGCAAACATCTGGGACGTATGGCACGGTTGGCTTAAATACGTATTGCTCGTAGTAATGGCAATCTGCGCTATATTCGTAATTTTAGTTGTTATTTTTCAGCCCGGCAATTCTTCTGGGATTGGCGCGCTCGGTGGACAGACCGAAACCTTTTTGGGTAAGAACAAGAGCAAAACTTTCGAACATAGAATGAGAAAGCTTACTATTATCAGCAGTATCGTTTTTGCTGTTTTGTGTATTGTATTTACCATTGTTGCATACTTTATTTATCAGTAAGGTGTAAAAAAGTTCGGCGGTTCTCGAAAGAACCGCCTTTTTTATTTGGTTTAAGAGTTAATTATGGCAAAACGAGAAATTATACAAGGCAAATTACAAGGCAACGAGCGTGGCTACGCTTTTCTAATTCCTTTAGAGCTTGAAAGGGAAGACTATTTTATTCCGCATAACGAATTGAAAGGCGGTATGCACGGGGATATAGTTCTTGCAGAAACTACCGACGGTAGCGGTTTGCGCACGACTGCGCGCGTTCTAAAAGTTTTAGAGCGTGGCATAACCGAACTTGTGGGAACGTATTTTACTTGCAAATCGGGTGGATTCGTTACGCCCGACGAACGCAAGTATTTTTGCGATATTTTTATTCCGTTCGGCAAGGGCTTGCGCGCTAAATCGGGTGATAAAGTTGTTTGTAAAATTTTATTTTACCCTAAAAAGCAAAACCCCGAAGGTATTGTAACCAAAGTTTTAGGCAGACAATTTAATAAGGAAACCGAACTTAAATCTATGCTTTACACTTATAAACTTCCCGAAAAGTTCGATAGAGCGGTAAAAGCCGAAGCCGAAAGGGTTTCTAAGCCCGTAACCGATTTTGAACTTAAAGGTAGGCGTGATTTTAGGGATACGATAACCTTTACTATCGACGGGGAAGACGCAAAGGATTTCGACGACGCAGTTTCAGTAGAAAAGTATGGTGACAAATACCGTTTGGGCGTGCATATCGCCGACGTAAGCCATTACGTAACGCAAGGCGGAATTATCGACCAAGAAGCCTTTAATAGAGCGACTAGCGTGTATTTTCCCGAACAAGTAATACCTATGCTACCCGAAAGGCTATGCAACGATATTTGCTCGCTTAAAGAAGGGGTAGATAGGCTTACGCTTTCTTGCGTTATGATGGTTGACAAAACGGGCGAAGTGGTAGATTACGAGATTTGCCCGTCGGTTATTAAAAGTTCGGCTCGCCTTACCTATAACGCCGTTCAAAAGATTTTGGAAGGGGACGAGCAACTAATAGATAAGTATAAAAAGCAGTATCAAAGCATTTGCGATATGAACGAATTGTCCGATATTCTCATAGAGAAACGAGATAAGGAAGGCAGTATCGACCTAGACGTAAAGGAAAGCGCAATATTCGTTGATAAACGTGGCGAGATACACGTTGAAGCAAGCAAGAGCGATAAAGCGCATAGAATTATAGAAGAATTTATGATACTTGCAAATCAAACGGTTGCTACTTACGCCTATTATCTAGATTGCCCGTTCGTTTACCGCGTGCACGAAAAACCTACGGAAGAAAGGTTAGAGAATTTTTATACCTTTCTAAAAGGCTTGGGGCTTAACCCAAAGCGTAAGAAAGACCAAGTTTTCTCAAAAGACTTTCAGTTGATATTAAAAAACGCCGAAGGCACGGGCGCTTTTACCATTATCAATAGGGTAATGCTACGTTCTATGCAAAAAGCCAAGTATTCCCCCGAAGATAAGGGGCATTTCGGGCTATCGCTATCGCATTACTGCCACTTTACGTCACCTATTCGCCGTTATCCCGATTTGGTCGTGCATAGAGTGTTGAAAGACGTCTTGTTAGGCACGGTTAACCTTGAAGAAAAGTACGGCGAGTTCGTTCATACGGCGTCTATGCAGTCGTCGGAAAAGGAAAAGATTGCGGCGGAAGCCGAACGCGCGGTCGACGATTACTATAAACTTCTTTATATAAGTGGTTACGTCGGCGAAGAATTCGAAGCCGTTATAAGTGGCGTTACGGGCTTTGGGCTGTTTGCAGAACTTAATAACGGCATAGAAGGGCTTATCCGCATTGAAACGCTTAAAGGTGGAAGACGGCTTAACTACGACGAAAAAAATTATACTCTTTCAGACGGAAAGACGGCGTATAAACTTGGAAAACCCGTAAAGATTAAGGTCGCAGGCGTAAACTACGGGGATAGGCGCGCGGAATTTATTTTGGTAGATTAGATTTTTTTGTTTATCCGTTGCAAAATGGATAAAAATGTTGTAAAATATAATTTTGTAAGGATATTATGGAAGAAAAGATTATTTGCTCAAACAGAAGCGCAACGCACGAGTATTTCGTGTTAGATCGCATTGAAGCGGGTATCGTGCTTGAAGGTGGGGAAGTTAAGTCTTTAAGAAAGGGGAATTGTAACCTTAAAGACAGTTTTTGCGTGGTGTATAACGGCGAACTTCTCATCAAAAACATGCATATTCCACTCTACGATAAGTCGGGTGCGTTTAATACTAGAGATAGCAAGCGAGATAGAAAGTTGCTGTTACATAAGGACGAGATTATAAGGTTAAAGTCCAAAGTGGAACAGAAAGGTCTTACTCTCGTGCCTTTGAAACTGTATTTTAACAAGGCGCTTATTAAAATGGAATTAGGGCTTTGCCAAGGTAAACATACCTATGATAAAAAGCGTTCTATTATGGAAAAAGACCGAATGCGCGAGAAAGAGCGCGAAATAAAGAATTACAGATAATCAATTATAATTTAGCATTTTATAAGGAGATACCATTATGGATAAAAAAAGATTAGAAACAATTTGCGTTCAAGGCGGTTATACCCCTAAAAACGGCGAACCAAGACAAATTCCCATTTATCAAAGTACGACTTTTAAGTACGACACAAGCGAAGATATGGGCAAACTCTTCGACCTTGAAGCAAGTGGATATTTTTATACGAGATTACAAAACCCTACTAACGATTTAGTGGCTAAAAAACTTTGCGAACTAGAAGGCGGTTCTGCAGGTATGCTAACTTCTTCAGGGCAAGCTGCAAACTTCTATTCTATTTTTAACGTAGCAAACTGTGGAGACCACGTTATTTCAAGTTCGGCTATTTACGGTGGAACGTTTAACCTTTTCGCTGTTACTATGAAAAAAATGGGCATTGATTTTACTTTCGTTTCGCCCGACATTAGTGAAGAAGATTTGCAAAAAGAGTTTAAGCCCAACACCAAGGCGGTTTTCGGCGAAACTATCGCAAACCCCGCTTGTTCGGTTTTAGATATCGAAATGTTTGCGCGCGTTGCGCATAAGAACGGCGTTCCGTTCATTATCGATAACACTTTTGCAACCCCCGTTAATTGCAGACCTATCGAATGGGGCGCAGATATCGTAACGCACTCTACCACCAAGTACATAGACGGGCACGGCGTTTCGGTAGGTGGCGCAATAATCGACGCGGGCAAGTTCGACTGGATGGCGCACGCAGATAAATTCCCCGGACTTTGTACGCCAGACGATAGTTATCACGGCATAGTTTACGCTGAAAAGTTCGGTAAAGAAGGGGCTTTCATTACCAAGGCTACCGCGCAACTTATGAGAGATTTTGGCTCTATACAGTCTCCGCAACACGCTTTTTATATCAATTTAGGTTTGGAAAGTTTGCACGTTAGAATGAAACGCCATTGCGAAAACGCGCAAGCAGTTGCAGAATTCCTTTCTAAGAGCGATAAGGTTGAATGGGTTAGATATTGTGGTCTTCCTAACGATAAATATTACGAACTCGGCAAAAAATACTTGCCCAACGGCTCGTGTGGGGTAATCAGTTTCTCTGTTAAGGGTGGCAGAAAAGAAGCCGAAACCTTTATGAAAAATCTTAAGGTTGCAGCAATCGAAACGCACGTTGCAGACGCTAGAACTTGCTGTTTGCACCCTGCAAACGCAACTCACCGTCAAATGACGGACGCGCAACTTGAAGCGGCAGGTATTCCGCCAACGCTTATTAGATATTCTTGCGGTATAGAAAACGCTCAAGATTTAATTGACGATATAGCGCAAGCGTTAGAAAAAATTTAAGGAGAAATAATTATGCCGATATTAGTACCTAAAGATATACCGGCAACCAAAGTTTTGCAATCGGAAAATATTTTCGTAATGACGGATGAACGCGCAATGAAGCAAGATATCCGTCCGCTAGAAATCGCCATAATTAACCTTATGCCGACCAAAGTGGTTACCGAAACGCAACTTATGCGTTTGCTTTCAAATTCCCCATTGCAGGTGAATATTACGCTCGTAAGCACGGAAACTTACGTGGGCAAAAACACACCGCAAGAACATTTAGAAAGATTTTATAAGTCCTTTTCCGAGATAAAAAACAAAAAGTTTGACGGTATGATAGTTACGGGCGCGCCCGTTGAAGAAATAGAGTTCTCTGAAGTAAAATACTGGAAGGAACTAGAAGAAATTTTTGATTTCGCTAAAAAGAGCGTTACTAGCACTTTGTTTATTTGTTGGGGGGCTCAGGCTGCGCTACACCATTATTACGGAATAGATAAACACATATTGCCAAAAAAACTATTCGGCGTTTATAAGCATAAAAAGCTAGTGACTTACGATAGACTGTTAAAGGGTACTGACGACCGTTTCTTTATGCCACACTCAAGGCATACTACCGTTTACGAAGAAGATATTGAAAAGTGTAAAGACTTGGTTATACTTGCAAGTTCTAAAGAAGCAGGCGCGTCTATTATCCGTTCTAAAGACGAAAAGTTTATATTCATAACGGGTCACGCTGAATACGATAGAGAGACCTTGGAAATCGAATATAAAAGAGACCTTGCAAAAGGCTTAAAAATCGACCCACCCGAAAATTATTACGTAGAAGATGGTAGTGGCGAAATTAAAATGAGTTGGGTATCTACTGCAAATCTTATATATATGAACTGGTTAAACCACTACGTTTACCAAATTACGCCCTACGAAATTAACGATATTTAATTAAAGTTAGCAAGGCTTGCCTTGCTAAACACGGGGGTGTTTTAGATTCGATTGTGCGACCGAGTAAGGGCGTAAGCATACCGAAGGCTCGTCTTCGTAAAAACGGAACTTAAATTTAAATGCTAACAATAACGAATTAGCATACGCAGCGTAATTGCGTACGTCACTTCTTTTCTCTCCCGTCGGGAAAGAAAGTGGCGTCAGTCAGGCGGGAACTGATTTTATATTCTTTCCACGGTATATTATCAGTATTTAGTGGGATAAGTTCAGTTAAAGGTTGCCTTTTACCATAACTGAAACGAAAATCAATAAATGGCTAAGTATGTAGAAGGTTTTTATTAAGCGTTCAAGACCGGGGTGCAAGTCCCCGCATCTCCACCACGTCGAAGCACCGCCTTACGTCAACAGTTTGCAAAGACAAACTGCAAGACAGATGGCGGGCTTCTCCTTTTTCGCCAAAATTTCTGCGACAATTTTGGCGAGAGTATATAAGTATTAAAGCACCCACACGGGTGTTTTTTTATTTGGTGCAAGAAGAAAGGGGACTTGTATATGGAGAAAATTTGTTTACCCTTCGGGTAGGTCGCTACAAAAGAAAGTCCCCGCATTAAACAAAACTAGTAGCACCCACACGGGTGTTTTTTTATTTGGTGCAAGAAGGAAGGGGACTTGCATATGGTTAAAACGTTTCTACTTTAACATATTAAAGTGAAAAAACTTGAAAAAAATTTATTTAATTACTTGACAGTGGTTTTTTAGGGTAGTATAATAATCGTATAAAAAGGGCAAAAACATATGAAAATTTACAATTCTTACTTTTATTTTTACTTTAATAGCAAGTTTTCTATAATACGTTAGTAACCACTATACGTTAGTTTTTGCGTGAAAAGAAAACAAAGGCTTTGTAGTGATTACTGCAAAGCCTTTAATTTTTTAATTGATTTCTAGAAACGTTTATTACGGAGATGTAAAATGATTATCGTAGTTAAAAACAATTGTGAAGAAAAACAGTTTAACAACCTTGTTGACTGGATTAAGGGATTAGAACTAGACGTTCACGTAAGCCGTGGCGAAAATTCCACCGTTTTAGGTTTAGTCGGCGATACTAGTAGGGTGGATATAGACCTTATTTCGTCGCTTGATATAGTTGATAAAGTTCAACGCGTTCAAGAACCTTACAAGAACGCTAACCGAAAATTTCACCCTGAAGATACAATCATTAAACTCGGTGGGCACGTGCTTGGTGGCAACAAATTCCAAGTTATAGCAGGGCCTTGCTCGGTAGAATCTGAAGCGCAGATTATAGAAGTGGCTAACGCCGTTAAAAAGGCGGGCGCAACCGCTCTTCGTGGGGGCGCGTTCAAACCGAGAACGTCGCCGTACGCTTTCCAAGGCTTAAAGAATACGGGTATCGAACTATTGCTTAAAGCAAAGCAAGAAACGGGGTTGCCTATCGTTACGGAATTAACTAGCGTGCATCATCTTGATCTATTTAAGGACGTTGACGTTATTCAGGTCGGCGCTAGAAATATGCAAAACTTTGAACTCTTAAAAGAAGTTGGCAAAACGGGCAAGACAGTACTCTTAAAGCGTGGGCTTGCAAACACTTTACAAGAACTTCTTATGAGCGCAGAATACATTATGGCTGAAGGCGATTGCGAAGTTATCCTTTGCGAAAGGGGTATAAGAACGTTTGAAACTATGACGAGAAACACGCTCGACCTTTCAGCAGTACCCGTTCTCAAAGATAAAACTCACTTGCCGATAATAATAGACCCAAGCCACGCAACGGGCGCTTCTAAACTAGTAGAACCTATGTCGCTTGCGGCAGTCGGCGCAGGGGCAGACGGGCTTATTATTGAAGTTCACAACGACCCTATGCACGCGCTTTGCGACGGGGCGCAATCGCTTAACCCCGAACAGTTCGCGCGTTTGATGGAAAAGGTGAAAACAATGCTTCCGATAGTAGGGAAGACTTTCGACTAATTAAGGATAGGTAAATTTATGAAAGTAGGTATAGTCGGGCTTGGGCTTATAGGCGGTTCGCTAGGGCGCGCAATAGTTTCTAAAACCAGCGATAGAGTGTACGCTTTCGATATATCCGAAAGCGCGCTTCGTACGGGGCAACTTTTGAACGCTTATCACGAAGTTTTAGACGAGAATAACGTTAAAGAATTAGATATAATTTTTTTCTCGCTCTATCCCGACGCTTTGGAAAAAACCATTTTAGAATACTGCCCGCTACTTAAAGACGGATGTATCGTTGCCGATTGTTGCGGTAACAAACGCCGAATTGCAAGCCAAATGAAAGAACTTGCAATAAAATACCCTAACTTGCAGTTCATAAGCACTCACCCTATGGCGGGTAGAGAGTTTTCGGGGGTAGCGCACTCTACCGTCAATTTGTTCGATAAAGCGTCTATGATACTCGTTCCCGTAAGGGCGGATATAGCAACTATAGCAATGCTCAAAGAGTATTCGTTATCGATAGGTTTCGGCTCGGTAGTTATAAGCACGCCCGACCAGCACGACGAAATAATAGCCTTTACTTCTCAACTTGCGCACTTGGTATCAAGCGCGTATATAAAAAGCGATAGAGCAACTCAATTTATGGGCTTTTCTGCAGGCAGTTTTAGGGATATGACTAGGGTTGCAAAACTTTCACCAGAAATGTGGGCGCAACTAACGATAGATAACGCAGACTTTTTAGTGGAAGAACTAGATTCCTTCGTAAACCACCTAAACGAATACAAAACGGCGCTTAAAGAAAAAGATAGAGAAAAAATGAAAGCGCTTCTTGCAGACGGCAACGAAAGAAAACTTCTTTCGGAAAAACTCAAAAAGGTAAAAAAATAATGGAAAAAGAACCCATACTTAAAATCACCGTGAACGCGTCGGGTAAATACGACGTTCTTATCGGTAGGAATATAATATTGAACGCGGGCGAACTTATATCCCAAGTCCTATCAACTTGCAAGGTTGCCGTAGTAACCGACGATAGGGTAGATAAACTTTATTCGTCGGCGGTAATCCGTTCTTTAGAAAGGGTTGGGTACGAAGTAGTAAAATTCGTTTTCCCGAACGGCGAAAAGAGTAAAAACCTTAAAACCTACGGTGAAATACTCGGCTTTCTGGCAGAGAACGAACTCACTCGTACAGATGCCGTTGTGGCTCTCGGTGGCGGTGTGGTTGGCGATATGGCGGGTTTTGCCGCGGCAACCTACCTTCGTGGTATAAAGTATATTCAAATTCCCACCACTTTGCTTGCTCAGATAGATTCATCTGTCGGTGGTAAAACGGCTATCGACCTTGAACAAGGCAAGAATTTGGTTGGTGCATTCTGTCAGCCGTCAATGGTTATTTGCGACGTGGAAACGCTAAACACTTTGCCCGACGATATTTTTACGGACGGTATGGGTGAAGTAGTTAAATATTGTTTGCTCGATAAAAGGGTTTACGACTTGGTTTCGGGCGAAGAAATGAAACTTTTAGACCTAATTTACTATTGTATAGATTACAAGCGCAAAATCGTTGAAGAAGACGAGTTCGAGAGCGGTAGCAGAAGGCTTTTGAATTTAGGGCATACACCCGCTCACGGTATAGAAAAATTAAGCAAGTACAATATATCTCACGGCAAAGCGGTGGCAATGGGGGTTAAGATAATCCTTGATAATTCGCTTAGACTAGGGTATATCGATAAGCCCACTTACGAGGGCGTTTTACAAGTTATAGATAAATGCGTTCAAGTGGAAAATCCTCCCTTTGATATGAGCGAAATTCGCACGGCTTGCCTTGCAGACAAAAAGAGAAGTGGAAATAGCATAACCCTTATTATGGCGCAAGGCGTGGGGGATTGCCGACCACTAAAGATAAATATAGACGAGTTAAAGGAGTATTTGGTTTGACCAAAGGTATAAAAGGCACGGTAGTTAACGGGCGGGTTAAAGCCATACCGTCAAAATCCTACGCGCACAGAATTGCAATATGTAATTTTCTTGCAGGCAACAAGCCTTCTGCAATGTGCGAAGGGTTTTCGTCCAACGATATAAGGGTTACCGAAGATTGCCTTGAAAGGCTAGTCCGTGGCGAAAAAGTTCTAGATTGCGGTGAGTCCGGCTCGACTTTAAGGTTTATGCTACCCCTTTGTTCTGCGCTCGGTGGCGAGTTTGAGTTTATCGGGCACGGCAAACTTATGGAAAGACCTAACGAAGAGCTTTTCGGTGTGCTAAACGCGCACGGCGTTAGCGCAAAAAAGGGGCAAACCATAAAGATATCGGGCAAACTCTCATCCGGCGAGTATAAAATTCGTGGAGATATAAGTTCGCAATACGTTTCAGGGCTTTTAATGGCGCTACCTATACTTGACGGGGATAGCAAGTTGGTGCTTACCACCCCTTTGGTGTCCGCGCCCTACGTAGATATAACCTTACAAGTTCTAGAAAGTTTCGGCGTTAAAATTCAAAAAACCGATTACGGCTTTTATATTCACGGCAACGCAAAATATAAAGGTGAAATTCTTCCCGAAGGGGACTGGTCGAACTCTGCGTTCTTCCTAGTGCTCGGAGCGGTTGCCGGCAAGGTTACGGTAAGTGGATTAAACCTTAACAGCGTGCAAGGGGATAGATATATAACGGAAATTATTATACTTTCGGGCGCAGAGATAAAAGTTGAAGGTGATTGCGTAACCGTTTCAAAAACCCAACTTAAACCGATAGATTTTATTGCGGAAGACTGCCCCGATTTAGTGCCGATAGCATGCGTTTTAGCCGCTTACGCTAACGGCAAAAGCATTATAAGAAAGGTTAACAGATTAAAAATAAAAGAAAGCGATAGAATACAAACTACGATTGCAATGCTTTCTGGTTTCGGCGTAAAAGCCGAGTACGACGGCGAGAATATTATCGTTCACGGTGGAAAGGTGAATAATGGCAGTTCTGAATCCTTTAACGACCACAGAATAGCAATGTCGGCAAGCGTTTTAGCGTGTGGCGCGCAAGGCGAAAGCGTTATTTACGGCGCGCAAGCCGTAAACAAATCGTATCCGACTTTCTTTAAAGATTTTAACCAAACGGGTGGTAATTCATATGATTTATAACGATAATCAACGCTCGGTGTACCAAGGCAAAAAATTAACGGTGGAAATTTTCGGTGCTTCTCACGGCCCAGAAATAGGGGTTAAAGTGAAAGGGTTTGAAAAACACGATATAGACCTTGATAAATTAGATGCGTTTATGGATAGGCGTAGGGCAAAAAAAACCTCTTATTCTACCAAGCGCTTAGAAGGGGATAAGATAATCGTAAAAAGTGGTTTAACAGACGGCAAACTCGACGGGGAACTTTTTGAAGGGGTTATAAAAAATTCCGAGCAACGCAGTTCGGACTATGAAAAGACTTTGAAAATCCCACGCCCGTCACACGCCGATTACGTTGCGTGGAGCAAGTATGGCGACGGGTTTGACCACCGTGGCGGTGGAAAGTTTTCGGGTCGTTTAACTGCGCCTATGTGTATTGCGGGTGGTATCTGCAAACAACTTTTAGAAGAAAAGGGAATTAAAATTCACGCGTATATTTCGGCAATAGCAAATATTACTGCAAAGGGTTACGCCGACGGGGTGGATGAAAAGGTTTTAGAAAATATTCCCACCGAATTTCCCTTGCTAGACGACTCGCGTAAATCGGAAATGCAAGCGATTATAGAAGACGCTAGAATGAATTTAGATTCCGTCGGTGGAAAGATAGAGTGCGTTATAACTGGTGTTCCCGTGGGTACGGGCGAGTATATGTTCGATAGTATAGAAAGCGTTATATCAAGGCTTGCTTTCGCCGTTCCCGCCGTTAAGGGGATAGAGTTTGGCGCAGGGTTTAAGATTTCAGAGATGAAAGGAAGTGTTGCAAACGACCCCTTTTACTACGACCAAGGCGTGGTTAAAACCAAAACCAACAACAACGGTGGCATAAACGGTGGTATTGCAAACGGTATGCCCATTACATTTAGGGTAGCCGTTAAGCCAACCCCGTCCATAGGTCAAGAGCAAGACACCGTGGATATGACCGAAAAGACAAACGTTAAACTTAAAATAGGCGGTCGGCACGACGCGTGCATCGTTCCTAGGGCAGTTCCCGTTATAGAAGCCATTGCGGCGATAGCCATTTACGATATGATTTAAGGAGATACTAAAATGGATTTAGAAAAAATAAGAGAAAATATTGACGCCGTTGACGACGAGATTGCAACCCTTTACGGTAAGCGTATGGAACTTGTTAAGCAGGTTGTAGAAGCCAAGAAACAAACGGGTAAAGCCACCTTCGACCCCGAACGCGAAAGAAAAATTCTTCTTCGCGTAAGTCAAAAGGTAGACGAATCTTGCCAAGTTTACTTAAAGAGAGTTTTTGAAAGTATTTTTGAAACTAGCAAGGCTTATCAAACTATGAACGCCGAAACCAAATCTAACATAGGCGAACAGATTAAGAGCGCGCTTTCAAAGGGGTATAAGGCTTTCCCGAACGGCGCAAGAGTGGCTTGTCAAGGCATTACGGGCGCATACTCTGGCATTGCGGCTGATAGACTTTTCGAGTTTGCCGATATTACCTACTTTAAGAATTTCGACGCCGTTTTCCAAGCGGTAGAAAAGGGTTTTTGTCAGTACGGCGTTCTTCCTATTGAAAACAGTTCGGCAGGCTCGGTAAACCAAGTTTACGATTTAATGAAAAAGCATAAGTTTTATATCGTTAAAAGTATTCGCCTTTGGGTATCGCATACCCTTATAGCAAATAAAGATACGGATATTAAAGATATAAAGGAAATAATTTCTCACGAACAAGCCCTTTTGCAATGCAAAGGTTTCCTTGAAAAGTTCGCAGGCGTAAAGATTACTGCCGTTGCAAATACAGCGGTTGCCGCTAAAATGGTTGCTGAAAGCGGTAGAAAGGATATCGCGGCGTTATCTTCAAGAGAGTGCGCGGATATTTACGGGCTTAAAATACTTGAAAACAACGTTCAAGATAGCAATAGCAACTATACTAGATTTATTCTTATCGCAAAGGATATGGAGTTCTACTCAGATGCGAAGAAAATTAGTATTATGACCACCCTTCCGCAGAACACGCCGGGTAGTTTGAATAAACTTCTTTCCAAGTTCTATAACCTTGGTATTAACCTTACCAAACTCGAATCACGCCCGATAGTCGGTTCTAGTTTCGAGTTTATGTTCTACTTTGATTTTGAGTGTGATATAAACCAAAAAGGGGTGCAAAATCTTTTGTCCGAACTCGATAACTCTGCAGAACAGTTTGCTTTCCTTGGCGCGTATAACGAATTACAATAGTTATGTCAGAAAAAAAGTTCGGTCTTATCGGCAAGACCTTAAAACACAGTTACAGTAAAATAATTCACGAAAAATTCGGTGGATACGCTTACGATCTTTACGAAATTTCGCCCGAAAATCTTGAAGAATTCGTAAAGGGCAAAACTCTTGACGGGTATAACGTAACCATTCCTTATAAAAAGGATATAATGCCTTATTTAGACGATATAGACCAGTCGGCAAAGGCGATAGGCGCGGTAAACACTGTGGTTAACGTTAACGGTAAACTTTACGGTTACAACACCGATTTTTACGGAATGGTATATACGCTTAAGCGTGCGAAAATCGACCTTAACGGCAGAACGGTAGCCATTTTAGGCACGGGTGGAACGGGTAATACCGCCATGGCGGTTGCCAAAAGTCTAAACGCCAAAGAGATAATCAGCGTTTCCCGTTCGGGCGAAGTTAACTATCAAAATATTTACGACAAAAAGGACGTAGAGATTATAATCAACACTACGCCCGTCGGCATGTTTCCGAATACTAGCCAAAGCCCTATAGATTTAAGCGGTTTTCCTGATCTTAAAGGGGTGTTCGACGTAATATATAATCCTTTGCAAACTAAACTTACCTATCAAGCGGAAATGCTTGGCGTTAAGCAGGCTAACGGGCTTGCAATGCTCGTTGCGCAAGCCAAGTACGCTATGGAAAAGTTCGTTGGTAGAACGGAGCCCGACGATATTATAGAAGAGGTTTTATTAGACCTAGAAAAGAGTACGGAAAATATTGTTTTAATAGGTATGCCGGGCTCTGGAAAAAGTACGGTGGGTAAGAGAGTCGCAGAATTTTTAGGCAGAGAGTTTATAGATACCGACGCCGAGATAGAAAAGGTCGCAAACAAGGCTATTCCCGAGATTTTTTCTCAAGACGGGGAAGTGGAATTTAGGCGGATAGAAAGTGAAGTTTTGAAAACCGTAGGTAGCCTTAACGGTAAGGTTATCGCAACGGGTGGCGGTGTGGTTAAAAACCCCGACAATAAGTTTGAACTAAAAAAGAACGGCAGAATATACTACCTTACCCGTTCGATAGAAAAACTTGCAACAAAAGGTCGCCCACTTTCAAAAGATTTAGAAACGGTAAAAAAACTTTACCAAGAACGCAAGGATAAATACGAAATTTTTGCAGATCAAATTATAGATAACGACGGCGAACTAGAAGTTGCCGTAAAAGGAGTTAGCGCAAGATATGAAGATACTAGTTATTAACGGCGTAAACCTAAATATGCTAGGTATAAGAGAAAAACATCTTTACGGGGATAAAACTTATTCGGCTTTAGTAAAAAAGATTAAAGCCGATGCAAAAACTCGCTCGGTAAAGGTTAAATGTTATCAATCTAACTACGAAGGGGATATCGTTACCGTAATACAGAAAGCGTATAAAAAATACGACGGGATAGTAATAAACCCCGGCGCTTTTACGCACACGAGCGTGGCTATTTTAGACGCGTTAAAATCGGTCAATATTCCTACCGTAGAAGTGCATATCACCGACGTTGATAATAGGGAAGATTTTAGAAAGATTTCTTATGTTAGAGAATACGCCGTTAAAACCATTTCGGGTAAAGGTTTTGAAGGGTACACCGAAGCCATTGATTGCTTAATAAATAAAAATTAACTTTTAAGCCGTGAGTATCACGGCTTAATTTATTTTAAAATAAAAAAATAAATATTCCCCGTTAAAAGCGTTGACTTTAACACTTTATCGTGCTAAAATGTTAAAGAACTAAAACAAGGAAGTGGAGAAATGGAAAATTTTCACATTGAATCGTTTGATAACTTATTTAAGGCAATTTTAAAATTAAAAGACGTTGAAGACTGTCGCAAGTTTTTTGAAGACGTTTGCACGATTAAAGAATTGCAAGACATCACGCAGAGATTAGAAGTGGCGTCTTTGCTTTCAGAAGGCAAGAACTATCAAGAAGTATCTAAAGCAACGGGGGCTAGCACGGCAACGATAAGCAGGGTTAACAAGTGCTTAAACTACGGTCGTGGCGGTTATAAAATCGTGCTTAAAGAAGGAGATGGAAAATGCAAGATTTAACTAAAGTTTTAAGCGGAAGTGAAAAAGCCGTTTACGCTTTGCGCTCTTTATACACCGATTACGGTTACGAGCAGTATAAAATGAGCAAGTTTGAAGAATACGACTTGTACGTTAGAAACAAGGACTATTTGATTTCAGACGCAGTTATTACCTTTACGGATACAGACGGTAAATTGCTAGCATTAAAACCAGACGTTACACTTTCTATTATCAAGAATAGTAAAGACGAGCCTACCGACTTAAAAAAGGTGTGTTACGCTGAAAACGTTTACCGCCCGTCAAAAGGCACTCGCTCGTTCAAGGAAATTATGCAAGTGGGTTTAGAGTGTCAAGGGGATATAGACGATTACGTTATTTACGAAGTTTTGCTTTTAGCGTCTAAGAGTTTGGGTTGTATTACCGAAGACTACGCGTTAGATATATCGCACCTTGGGCTAGTTTCTTCTGTAATGAACGAACTTGGCGTTTCTAAAAGCGCAGAGAAAGAAATTTTAGTTGCGCTTGGCGAAAAGAACGTTCAAGCGGTTGAAATTATCTGTAAAAGGGAAAATGCCGATTTTTCTGCAACCGAAACGCTAATTCAACTTGCAACAGTTTACGGAAGAGCAAGCGTAGTGCTAGAAAAACTAAAAAAACTTTGCCTTTCGGATACGGCTAAAGAAAGCCTAAAACAGTTGGAAAATTTGTTTAGCCAACTAGTTAAAGTTATCCCCGAAGATAAGTTAAACCTAGACTTTTCGGTTATCAACGATATGAACTATTATAACGGAATAGTGTTTAAGGGTTTCGTTAGCGGTGTGCCTACGGGTATATTGTCGGGTGGTCAGTACGATAATCTTATGCAAAAAATGGGTAAGAAATCGGGGGCAATAGGTTTTGCAGTTTATCTAGATGAACTTGAAAAACTTTCTAATTCTAACGACGAGTACGACGTGGACGTAGTAGTGCTTTACGGCGCAGAAACCCCACTTGAAATGGTGGTAGATACCGTTAAAAAGATTACCGACGGGGGCGAAACGGTGGTAGCCGTAAAGGGCTCGCCCAAAAAAATAAGATATAAAAGACTAATAAAAGTTTAACTTGGAGAAATAAAAGTGAAAAAGACTTTAAATATAGCCCTTCCTAAAGGAAGACTTGGCGAAAAAGTTTACGATATGTTTGAAAAGGCAGGTTTTCCTTGCCCGTCTATAAAAGAAAATAATAGAAAACTTATATTTGCCAACGAAGAATTAGATTTAAGATATTTTTGGGTTAAGCCGTCAGACGTCGCTATATACGTAGAGCGTGGGGCAGCAGACGTTGGCGTTGCGGGCAAAGATATACTTTTAGAGTATAAGCCAGACGTTTACGAATTACTTGACCTTAATATCGGTAAGTGTCATATGGCGGTCGCAGGCAAGCAAGGGTTTATAGACGATAGAAGTAGAACGCTCACCGTTGCAACAAAATTCCAAAACATAGCGAAAGCGCACTACTCGGCGCAGGGTAGAGATATAGATATTATTCACCTTAACGGCTCTATTGAACTAGCGCCTATTCTAGGGCTTTCAGACGTTATAGTGGATATCGTTGAAACGGGCGCAACCTTAAAGGAAAACAAATTAGAAGTTATAGAAAAATTCGTGCCGATTAGCGCAAGGCTTATCGCGAACAAGGCAAACTTTAAGTTTAAGTCGGAAAGAATAGAAAAAATTCGCTCGGAACTTGCTAAACTTACGGAGATTGACAAATGATAAAAATAATGAAATACGGGCAAACCCCCTTAGACAAAATCTTTTCTAGGGTTAGCCCGAAAATGAACGTGGAAAGTATCGTTTCGGATATAATCGAGAACGTTAAGGCTAACGGAGATAAGGCGTTAATAGAATATTCCGAACGGTTTGACGGCGCAAAACTCGAACGTTTAGAAGTAACCAAAGCCGAGATAGATAACGCGTATAATTCAGTTGAGCCTGAGTTTATAAGAATACTAGAACTTGCAAAAGACAATATTACCGAGTTTCACTTAAAGCAAAAACGAGAAGGGTTTACTATAAAAAAAGAAAACGGCGTGGTTCTCGGTCAAAAGGTAACCCCCGTTGAAAGGGCAGGGCTTTACGTTCCAGGTGGCACGGCGGCTTATCCTTCTACCGTGTTGATGGATTCAATCCCTGCAAAAATCGCAGGGGTTAAAGAAGTAGTAATCACAACGCCACCCGATAAAAACGGCAATATAAACCCCGTAATACTCGCCGCGGCAAAGGTTGCAGGGGTAGATAGAATATTTAAAGTAGGTGGGGCGCAAGCAATCGCAGCCCTTGCTTACGGCACGGAAACGATTCCTCAGGTTGACGTTATTGCAGGTCCAGGCAACGTTTTCGTTGCAACGGCACAGAGACTTGTATACGGTACGGTTGACATTGACATGATT
>JAFTIK010000028.1 GCA_017456945.1 Clostridia bacterium | reverse complement strand
TTTTGTAAACGAACCTGGTGACGTAACCAGTCTTAACACAGACGGACACCTTCGTTCGGTATTCTTCGGTAGAAGCGAAGCAATGACGATTAAAGACGGCGTATTAGACGGTGGCGAATTTGCGCACGTATATTTCGTAGATTGGGATCAAGTAAGAGCAAGGAGACGTCAACTCAACGTAACCGTAATGGGAACGACCGAAAAGATTAACGACAGAAAGTATAACGACGGCAAGGTAGTAAACACTTTGAGAAGATATACAGAAGAAGAAAGAGCAGACGACGTTCACTACAACTTACAGTGGAAGAGATAATAATTATACTTTAAGGAAATTGAAATGAAACCTAAAATAAGAACACCGTATTTTGAAATAGGAGTTAAGAACTACGTTTATGGCGATAAGGTATTAGAATACGCTATTGCCGCTGACAAGGCTGCGGAAAAGTATGATATAGACGTTTTGTTTATCGTGCCCGCGGTAGAAGTTAGAAGGATTGCGGAAAATACTAAACACCTTATAGTTTTGGCGTCTTATATGGACACGCTTCGCCCTGGTCGCGGTATGGCAGACGTGCTCCCCGAAGGCTTAAAGGCTGCAGGGGCGCAAGGCGTAGTAGTTAACCATTGCGAAAAGCCTATGTCTATTCCCGCTATAAAGAAGACTATTGACCGTGCAAGAGAACTTGACTTTTTGGTTTTCGCTTGCGCAGATACTATTAGCGAAGCAAAGGCTATCGCGCAATTACACCCAGATATTATAAATCCCGAACCTAGCGAACTAATCGGTGGCAGTCAAGCGAGCGATATGGCGTACGTTAAAGAATCGGTAAAAGAAATAAAAAGCGTATATTCGGATATACTCGTTGAACAAGCCGCAGGTATTACCAACGGCCAACAAGTTTACGATTTTATTATGGCAGGCTCTGACGCAGCCGGCTCTGCTTCGGGCATTATCAACGCTAAAGACCCGATAAAAATGATTGACGAAATGATCGGCGCAGTTAGAAAGGCTGCAGACGATCTTAAAAAAGGAGAATAATTATGGTTTACGCGCAATCTCATATGGCTTGCTAAATCGGGTAAACCTTACCTAGTAAGAATACCCGTTATACCCAACTTTAACGACAAGGTAGAAGACGCCGTGGCGTTTGGCGATTTGTTTTTAAGTTTAGGGGTAAAAGAAGTTGAATTGTTGCCATTTCATCAATTAGGGCAATCAAAGTATAAAACTAAAAATATTAAGTACGAGTACGAGAACGTTCCGCAAAAGAAAAAAGAAGACTTAAAAGAATTTGCAAGCGTTCTAGAGCAAAAAGGTATATTCGTTAGTATAGGTGGATAATATGAAAGATTTTGGAAAAATGAGTAAAAGAATAAGTTCGTTTAGAGAAGAACTTTTATCAATTCGCCCCGAAGTTTGCGTGGAAAGGGCTTTGCTTACTACAAAAGCCTATCGCGAGCACGAAATGGATCAAATAGTTCTTAAACGGGCGTATATGCTTAAAGAAATCCTTTCTAATATGAGCATATACATTGAACCGCAAACGCTTATAGTGGGCAATCAGGCAAGCGCAAATCGTTCTGCGCCTATTTTCCCAGAATACGCTATGGACTGGGTAATAAGGGAATTAGACGAGTTTGATAAGCGCCCCGGCGATAGGTTTTTTATCAGCGAAGAAAATAAAAAAGCCCTTCGTGAAATATATCCTTACTGGAAAGGTCGCACCTTGCAAGACAAGGGGTATTCGGCGTACCCCGAACAAGCAAAAATCATTTACGATATGGGGCTTATTCGCAACGAAGGAAACATAACTTCGGGTGACGCTCACCTTGCCGTAGATTACGATTTTTTGCTTAAACACGGGCTTAACGGGGTTAAGGAAAGAGTTATTGCTAAACTTGATAAAACTGACTATACCGACTTTGAGCAGATGAAAGCGTCTTATTTTTTAAAGGCGATTTTAATCACGATAGATGCTGTGGAAATCTATGCGAAAAGGTTTGCAGACCTTGCTTTAGAGCAAGCAAAAGTGGCTGAACCCAACAGGGCGAAAGAACTTAAAAGAATAGCTCAAACCTGCTCTAACGTGCCTATGCGTGGGGCTAAAGATTTTTACGAAGCCGTTCAAAGCCTTTGGTTCGTGCATTTAATATTGCAAATAGAATCTAACGGTCACTCGTTGTCTTTCGGTAGATTTGATCAATTTATGTATCCTTACTATTTGATTAGTAAGAAAAACGGCGTTTCCGACGAAGAAATTACCGAACTTTTAGAAAACCTTTGGCTTAAGAGTTTAACCATAAACAAGATACGCAGTTGGGGGCATACCAAGTTTGCCGCAGGCAGTCCTATGTATCAAAACTTGACCATAGGCGGTCAAACGGTAGATGGAAAGAGCGCAGTAAACGAGTTGACTAGATTAACTTTGAACTCTATTGCGGTTACCCGTTTGCCACAGCCTAACCTTACAGTACGCTACTTTAGCGGGCTTGAAGAAGACTTTATGCAAGACTGTATTAATATGATTAAACTAGGTTTTGGCATGCCTGCGTTTAATAACGACGAAATTATTATTCCATCACTCGTTGAACAAGGTATTTCGTACGAAGATGCTTGCAATTACAGCGCTATAGGTTGCGTTGAAGTGGGCGTTCCCGGTAAATGGGGTTATCGTTGTACGGGTATGAGTTATCTTAATTTCCCACGAGCGCTTTTGATTGCGCTTAACGACGGGGTGGATTTAACTACGGGCAACAAGGTGGCTAACGGTATAGGGCATTTCCTTGATATGAAGTCGTTCGACGACGTTCTAAAGGCTTGGGACGTTACGGCGCGCCAACTTATTAGGATAGGTATAACGCTAGATAACTGCGCGGATATGGTGGTTGAACAGAACGTTCCCGATATACTTTGTTCTGCGTTAGTTGACGATTGTATAGAAAGGGGCAAGCACCTTAAAGAAGGTGGCGCTATCTACGATATTATAAGCCAACTTCAAGTGGGCGTTGCCAACCTTGGCGACTCGCTTGCTTCAATAAAGAAATGCGTGTTTGAAGAAAAAACGCTTACCAAAGAGCAACTTTGGAACGCGCTTATTACCAATTACGCTTGCGAAGACGGCGAACGGATTAGACAAATGTTAATTGACGCGCCTAAGTACGGCAACGACGACGATTACGTAGACCAACTCGTGGTAAAGGGGTACGATACTTACCTTGACGAGATTAAAAAATATAAGAACACTAGGTACGGTAGAGGGCCTATAGGCGGCCATTTCTACGCGGGCACTTCGTCGGTTGCGGCAAACGTTCCGCAAGGCGAAGGCACTTGGGCAACCCCCGACGGAAGACGTAAGGGTGAACCGCTTGCAGAAGGTTGCTCGCCCACGCACTCTCGCGACACGAACGGGCCTACTAGCGTGTTTAAGTCGGTTTCTAAACTTAAAACGGAAAAGATTGTTGGTGGCGTTTTGCTTAACCAAAAGTTTAACCCGATTATGTTGGAAGGTCAAAGCGATTGCGATAAATTAAGCATGTTGATACGTACTTTCTTCGATACCTTGCACGGCTTTCACGTTCAGTACAACGTAGTTTCAAGGGAAACCTTGCTCGACGCGCAAAAGCACCCCGAAAACTATAAAGATTTAATCGTTAGGGTGGCGGGCTACTCGGCGTTCTTTACCATACTTTCCAAGCAAACCCAAGACGATATAATAGAAAGAACGGAACAGATTTTATAAGGGGTGGAATATGAAACTTGATGGAAAACTTGCAGTAATTACGGGCGCAGGCTCGGGGATAGGTCGGCAGACAGCCGTTCGCTTGGCGAAAGTAGGGGCAGATATTTTTCTGTTCGGTGGTAGAAACCTTGAAAATTTGCAAGAAACGGCAAAACTCGTAGAAAGGGAAAACCGTAAATGTTATCTTCTTTCAGGGGATATAACTTCTGAAAGTTTTCAAACGCAAGGGGTTTGCGAAGTGGAAAAACTAGGCGGGGTTGATATTCTTGTAAACAACGCGGGTATGGCGTTTAATCGCCCGTTTGAACAAACGGATAGGGACGTTTTTGATAAGATTATGAATATAAACGTTAAGACCCCGTATTTCTTGATTAAGGCGTTTTTACCGCAATTAAAGAAGAGCGACTGGGCAACGGTTATAAATATTTGTTCGGTGGTAAGCCACGCAGGCTACCCCTTACAAAGCGCGTACGTGGCTAGTAAACACGCTTTATTAGGACTTACCAAATCGCTTGCTTCAGAAGTTTACGAACAGGGTATAAGAGTACACGCTATAAGCCCTGGTGGCGTTTATACCGACATGGTAAAAATTGCTAGACCCGACCTAACTGACGAAGGCATGATTAAGCCAAGCGAAATAGCCGAAATTATAGCGTTTTTGGTGGAAAATCGTGGCAACGCCGTAATAGACGAGATAATAGTTCACCGTGTAAACAAACAACCGTTTTTGGTTTAATACCGATAGTTGTTTAGTAGAATATAAATCAATTTAATAAAAACCCGCCCTTTTGCGTTCTCGCAAAAGGGCGGGTTTTATTTTAAAGTTTTTATTACTGATCAATATCTTCGCCGAAAACGCGTTGATAGTCAAATGCGGATAAGGCTTTTGGGGGATAGTTAAAACGCTTAACGTAGTTGTGGTAAAAGGTGGAATAATATTCGTAACCTAGTTCTGATGCTACCGTAACAGGGTTTTTACCTTCTTGCAAAAGTTGGTTTGCAAGTTGCATTTTTTGTATAAAAATGTAGTTGTGCAAGGTTAGCCCACTTTCCTTTTTAAATGTTTGGCGTATGTGAGAAACGCTAAATTTTAATTCTTTAGCCAAATCTTCAATAGATATATTTTCTTTTAGGTGAGAGTTAACGTATTGAATACAAAGGTAAGAAAGGCTTTGGGTTTTTAGGTCGGAATCGTTAACTTTTTCCTTTTCGGGTAAATTTTCAAAGTAAAGGTTGAGTTTTGCTATAAGTTGGAAAATATTACTTAAAAGGAACATATCCGTTTGACTGTTCTTGTTCATGCAAAGTTGCCTACAATTTTCGTAATATTCGTAAAATTTAAGCGCTTTAACGTTCTTTGCTCTTATAACTCTCGGTATAGAAAAGGTTTGGCGAAAAGCGTAAAGCAAGTCGATATTTATAAACCTAGGCAAAAGGTGTGGGGTAAATGATAACGCCATACGCTCGCAATCTTCGCTTGGGTCAAAGGTGATAGAGTGAACGGCGTTAGGTGGTACGATTATCATATCGTTTTTACGCAAAGCAAAATCTTGACCGTTAATATGATAGGTCGCCTTGCCGTTTATCAAATAAAACATTTCGTAAAGATAGTGGGTTTCCGTTCTTAACGATTCGGTTTCGCCTTTTTGAAAGGTAGATAAAACGTGGTGAAGTCTTATTCCGTTGGTGGAAATATATCCTAAAAGATTGTGTTGCATATTCAGAGTTTAACAAAAAAAAGAAAAGGTGTCAAGGAATTTAGTGTAAAAACTAACATATATATCGTTTATTTTACTATTGACTAGTAAAAGTGGTGGTAGTATAATAAAATCGTGAATAGTGGGGATAAGTCTGCTTTTTTGTTAAAAGAAAGAAATTAGCCTAATTTATAAGGAGAAATGCTATGGTTGAAAGAATTACGCCTAATCGCTTAGGAATAGTTGGCGAAAGTGACAGTATTTCCATACAAAACGCCGTAAATTACGCAAAGAAAACGGGCGTAAACCAAATAGTTATTCCGAGAAAGAATTTTAGAACGGGGAAAACCGTTTGGATTATCGACCAAGCAATACTTCTTCCGTCGGATATGACGGTTATTTTAGACAACTGCCATTTGCGCCTTAAAGACGGGGCTTTTTGTAATATTTTCAGAAACGAAAATATGTACACGGAAAAATCCCTTACGCTCGCGGGCGAGCAAAACAATATAAATATAATAGGCAAAGGTTACGCCGTTTTAGACGGTGGAAAAACTAACTTTATGTTAGAGTGCAACTATAAGACCTTTGAGTGCGTAGATAAAAAAGAAGGATTAAGGGTAAACAACTTAGTGCTTTTACACAACGTAAACGGGTTCAGGCTAGAAAATTTTGAAGTACGAGACCAACGTTGGTGGGCTATAAACTGTATATATTGTCAAAACGGGCACATTTCGGATATTATAAGCGACGCCGATAACTACGTTCCCAATCAAGACGGCATCAACTTGCGCCTAGGTTGCAACAATGTTCTTGTTGAAAGAATTAGCGGTGTTTCGGGTGACGATTTGGTTGCGCTTACCTATCTTGCAACGAACGACGCGTTCGCCGTAAAAGGTAAAGAACCACATTTACACGACGTAGTCGTTAGGGACGTTATAGGCACTTCTGCAAAGCAAGGTATGGTTGTAATAAGAAACCAAGACTATATTGAAGCGCACGACGTAAAGATTGAAAACGTTATTCACAGTAACCGTGGCAACAACAACTTTAAGGGATACGTTAGCGTAAGAGTTGGGCAGAACGGATACTTTAGAGAGTTTGAATCCAAAATGGGCTCGACTAGAAATATTACGGTAAAGAACGTAGTGGGTAGTACTTCTACGACGATTATGGTCGGCGCGACCTTAAAGGATTGCAAATTTGAAAATATTAGGGCAGACGGTGGATACTGGGTGTTCCTATCCCAAGGCGTAAAGATGCAAGACGTAGAGATAGACGGGTTGTATTACGAGCAGAGATTTTTTGAAAAACAGGCGGGCGCTTACGGGATTATTGAAGATACTAATCCTTTCTCACCCAACGGGTATATGAGAGAAGAAGATTATATCAAGAACCTTACGGTTAAAAACTACGTTAACGTTAGTGGTGAAGAAAAGGTGTATCTTAACCCGAATATAGAGAACGAAGTTTATTTGGAGGGGGAAAAGTTATGATAGATTATATTGAAACAACTAAAAACGACTTGCCCGACGCCGAAAACTTACAGTCTGCAATAAACAAAGCCGTTTCAGAAGGGCTTTATACCCTTATCGTAAAAGGTGGGGAATGGTCGGTAGATAAAACCTTACTTTTGCCCGAATATTTACAACTTATATTAGACGGCGCAAAGATAAACTACGTGGGAGAAGGCGTTGCTTTTACCAACAGTCACTCGGTAACCACTTATAAAAACGTTATAGCAGCCCAACAAAAAGGCATAACCATAACGGGCGAAAACGGTGCGGAAATCAAGGGTACGATATTTTTTAACAACGTTACAAACTGTACCGTAAACGGGCTTTGTTTTGCCGACGTGGAAAACGGCGTGGTGCTAACTTCTACCGTGGGTGTAAAACTTAAAGATTTAACTTTTATAAATTGCGTTAACGGCATTTTATTAGGTGTCGGCGCAAGCGATATTATGGCGCACGGCTTGGACGGGCAGGCAGTTAAAAACGTTATAAAAATAGACGATTCGGCGTTTAACGCCTATTATAGACTATACCACCCGCACGAAGTAAGAAATCTTATCGTTCGTGGGGTAAGTGGCAACGTGGAAACTTTCGTAGATTGCGTTGGTAAAGCCGAAAAACTTATATTTACAGACTTTACGGGCAAAGCGGAAAACCTTGCGTTTAGCATTAAGAACGCAAAACACGTTACCATAAACGACGTAAAGGTTAAAGGGAAACTAATAAACGCAGATCACCCCGAAAACCAAGTATTTATTAAATAAATTATCCGTAGAAACGGATAAAATAAAATTATCAGGAGGAACTGATATGAAACACTATCAACCAGTTGAGATTAACTTAGTTAATTTCACAACCGAAGTTGTTTGCGCGTCAGATTTAGTGGATACGCCTGAATTTGCGCACGACATCTTTAACGTAAAAGGAGGAGCATTATGAGAACTACCAAGAGATTAAGAAACCTATTAGTTTCAGTAATGGCGTTCGTGTTGGTTGCTTGTTTGTTTTTCAGCATTAACTCTTTGACTAATCCTACGAAAATTCAAGCAGACGATACCTATTCGGCAAAAACGCTTGACGAAATCACCTTCACTATGGATGAAGGGGCGCAGATTTACACTAATAACCAAGAAAATATTAGTGGTATTCGTTTTTCAGCAAGCATGACAAACGCAGACTATCAAGGTTTAATAGCAAACGAGTATAAATCTTTGATTTTCGGCGTAATTATCGCGCCCGAAGTTTATAACGCAAACAGACCGCTAAACAAAGAAAACTTGTTTGGCGAAAATGCAGTTTACGACTGGGCAGACTGGAACGAAGACCTTGGCGAATGGGAATATAACGGCACTAAAACCCGCGTTATCAATCTTCACAAAACGGAAATGAGCGTTCTTGAAGAAGTTGCTACCGTAAAAGGCGCTATAACTAATATTAAAGACGAAAACTTGCTTTTAGATTTCGTTGGCGTTGCTTACGTTAGAGCGGAAAATGCAGACGGCTCTTTTGAGTACAAAATGGCAACTGCAAACGACAACGCTATAAGCATTGCAAATATTGCGTCTAGCGCAAAAGACGGTTTCGTTTCTATGATTCAAGATGGTAATTACGACGATCAAATTGCAGGCTTTATTGCTCAAGCGCAAGAAATGGACGCTATCTATTTAGATAAAATTTTAAACGATTATACCGACAAGGGCGTAAAGGCTTACGACCTTGCTAATAGCGACTGGACTATTGCAGGTTTAGAAAACGTTACCGAACTTTACGACGGTAATTTCTATAAAGTTACGGCTTTTGAAAACAGCGCTGAAGGTTTAGTTCTTAAAGGCGCAAGCACGGCTTACGGCGCGGGCGAACACGTTTTCTACGCTCATACTGAAAACGGCAACTATAAGGTTAAAGCAGTTGGCGCAACCCACCTTATCGGCACGCCTGATCAACTTAAAACTTATATGGCTGACTGGACGGCAGAAAATTCTGCAGACGACTACGCCGTTTTAACTAGCGATATCGACTGTGATGGTTACAGATTTACTAAATCTACAACGCAGGCTTATAAAGGAACGTTTAACGGGCTTGGTTACGCTATTAAAAATTATAGCGCAAACGATAGGGGCTTGTTCGGTGGCAGAATGGTTGCAGTTGGTCAAGTAGAAAACCTTGCTTTATACTTTACCGCAACTAAAGCAACTGACGCCGTATTGTTCCAGTATGCTTGGATGAGTGGTGGTACTTATCCCGTTCTTAAAAACTTGTATATCAACCTTACTAGCGCAGAAGGCGTTTCAGTTAGCGGTGGTATTTTTGGTGGTACGAGCGCAATAAGTAGTAAAAACTCTAATATCGTTATAGACGTTACTAACGCTACTATCGACTATGCTTTACACGGTACTAAAACGGGTGGCACTAGCGTAGTTGAATGTTACGCTATAGGCGCGCCAACTAATAAGTTGATTGCAATAAAAAATAACGATAAGAGAGATGCTTATACCGAAACTATTTCTGCAACTCAATCAGAATTTTACGCTACTTACGCTAGCAGAATAGATTCTGCCCGTGGCTTTAACGATTACTGGAGCGTGAAAGACGGTTATATTTACTTTGGCGACGAAATTATTGTTGATAGCGCAGAAGTAAAGGCTACTAAGTATATTGAAGCAGATACCCAAATAAGCGCAACCGAACTTTTGGGCGAAACGGCTGTTAAAGCATATATCAACGGGGAAGAAGTTGCCCTTATCGAAGGTAACGTTGCGTTAACCGTTGCGGATTACACCCTAGCAGAAGAAAACCAACTTTATTTAGTTGGCGAAAACAAAAAGGTTGTTCAACCTTTCGTGGTTGCTACTGGCGTAATAGAAACTGGTTCGGAGTTTAAGAATATAATTGCAAGTTTTTACAACGTTTCTTCAAGCGCTGAAAATGGCTCTGCAGACGATTATTACGTGCTTACGAAAGACATAACTCTTCCTCAATCTGGTAGTACGGCAGGCGTATGGTCGACAGATAGCAACTGGAATTTTGAAAAAGCAAGATTTAACGGATTAGGACACACCATAGATTGTAAAGACGTTAAGATTACTGGTGACGGTATTTTTGGCGACATAAGATTTTCTACAATAGAAAACGTGGCGATTATAAACGCAACGGCTAGTTCGGGCAAGCCTATAATCGCGTCTAACGCTTGGGGTGGCGCAACCGTCTCTAACGTTTACGTAGAATGCGATTATCAAGGTGGCAATAGCGTTGGCTTATTGTTAACGGGTGAAGCAAACGTTAAAAACTGCGTTGTTAAAACGACTAACGTTGGCGAAGGCACGAACTACGCGTTATCTACGGGTTGCAAGAACGCTGTTACCAACTGTTATGCAATCGGTAGCGTTGCAACTACCACCAACCTTACTGCAAACGACAATACGGTAGTTTACGAAAGCGACGCTAAGTTGTACGAAGTTGCAACCACTAACTTTACGTCTGCAAAGGGTTACAACTCTTACTGGCAGGTAAAAGTAGACGGTGTTTACTTTGGTAACACCTTAGTTATTGCAAAATAATTCAACTCTAAAATTAGGCTCTCACGCCCGAAAATCTCTTCGGGCGTGTAGGGTCATACCTTAAAATCGAAAAAATTATTAAAAAAATGAAAAGACTTAAAAAGAAATTAATTTTAATTTGCCTTACGGTGCTTTTGGTCGTATCCCTTATGGGTTTCGGCATTTCTTCCGTTTCGGCAAATCAAGCAGTTTTATCTGAAGTTACTTATCAAAGGACCTACAAACTCGGTGATGAATTTCAAATACAGTCGGCAAAGTTTACCTATCAGTCTAAAGAATACGACGCAGAAGGGGTGATTTGCTATCCGAGTGGCAAAAGGGTTTCTAAGGATTCAGTTTTGCTTACTGAGGCAGGTAAGCACAGTATAGAATATCTGGCTAATGCAGATGGTAAACTTTTGAAAAAGACGGTAGAATTCGTCGTGCTAGATAACGTTTACTCTATCGACGGCGTTGGTGAAATGAGTTACGGCGAAAACGAATATTTTTCCGAATACGACGGAATAAACGGGCTTAACGTTTCGCTCGGCAAGGAATCTACCTTTAAGTATAACAAGGTTATAGACGTTTCTAAACTTACTAGAACAGATTCGGTTATGGAATGGTACTGCACCCCGCAGATTACGGGCAGTTACGACGTTAAAACGGTTTATTTCCGCTTGACCGACGTTTACGACCCCGAAAATTACGTGCAAATGCGTTATACCTATCATACGGATAGCGGTTACGCCGCAAGTTACGTAAACGTTAACGCTAACGGGCAGTTGCCTACGGGGCTTCATTACAGATCTAAAGGCCCTACCGCTACTACTTTAGAATTTAACGGGTACGATTATACCCTTTATAAAAATAGCAGACATTACGGGTATTACGCAGAACTTTCGTTTAACGGTCAAACCCCACCTTACAGTCAAACGGGCTTTATCGAAAACTGTATGCGTTTTGCCATAGACTACAAAGAAAAACAAGTTTATTGTACGCCCGCTTGGGGTGGCAATTTGAACAAATGTATCGTCACCGACCTAGATGACGCTAGAATTTATCCCGACGATCCGTGGCAAGGTTTTACTACGGGGGAAGTAGTTCTTTCCGTTTGGGCTGAACAATATTCCACGTCAAACTATAATTTCTTCGTAACTAAAATTCACGGCGCAGAAGTAGGGGATCTTTTTGCGGAAAACACCATTGCGCCAAACATCTCGGTCGATACTTTGGGCTACGCTGAAGACGATTTGCCCGAAGCCATAGTCGGCAGAGAATATAAGTTGTTCAACGCAACCGTTTTAGATGAAGCAGAAGGGGTTATCCCGCACGACGTAGTAGTTTATTACAACTACAACAACTCGTCTAGGGCGCAGTTAAGTATTAAGGACGGCAAGTTTACCCCGAATAGACCGGGCGTTTACACGCTAGTTTATACGGGCGCAGATTCGTTCGGCAATAGTTGTAGAAAGATTATAGAAGTTAACGCTATCGTTAAAGAAGAACTTGAATACACTTTATCTTCTCACCAAACTACGGCTAAAGCAGGCTCGGTTGTAAACGTTGCGGAAATAGATATTTTAAACGAAGGCAAGAATTTCAACGTGGATATTAAAGCCAAGTTGAACGGTACTGACGTCGTTTACGACGTGGATAAAGAAACGCTTTCTTTCCGTCCGTTATATATAGGTATATATAATATTGAATATTGCTATTCCGATTATAGTTTCGTTGAAAGCGTGTCTTACGAATTAAAGGTGGAAGGGGATACCCAAGACAAGCTCGTAATACAACCCGTTTTGCCACGCTATTTAATTAAAGATTGCGAATACGTTTTCGATAAGGGTACGGCGTACTCTTTCAAGAACACCACGCAAACCATACCTACGGAATTATTCGTTGAAGGTACGGGCATAGCAAAAACTAAACTAGAAGATTTCAAATATACGGTTACTAACGACGTAGATAGTATAAACCTTATTTACGTTGCGGGCAACGCTGAAGAAGTTTACACCTTGCCCGTGGTTGACGTTGGTTACGGCGATAAGTTGAACGTTAATTTGTCTGGTTACTTGCAAGGCAAGGCGTTTACGGCTAGTTCGGATAGATACGGCACTACCTTTTCTACCAACGCCGTTAAAGCGAAAGACGGGGTTGCTACTTTAAGCGTTATTAACCTTTCTTATCTTATAAGAGATTTCCAACTTGCGTTTACCGGTGTTGACGGAAAGGCTAACTTTAGCACGCTAAAAGTGCTTTTCACAAGTTTTGCTAACGCTAATGACGTTATCGAATTCCGTTTCGATAAGCAAGAAGATTTAACTTCTAAATTAACCGTTACTAGAAACGACTTTAAGGTTACTAGCAGTTCGGAAAGTTCCTTTAAGTCGGGCGACGATACGGGCTTTTCAATCATCTACGATAACGGCGATTTCGTAGTTGGTGGTAGCGATATTAGGCTTTCTTACCAAGAACTTTTCCAAGGTTTCGGCGACTATTTCTATATCGATATAGAATTGTCGGGAATTACGGGTGAAAGCGCTATCTACGTTAAGAAAGTGGTTAACCAAACCATATCGTCATCTAAATACGATACGGTAAAACCCACCATTATCAGTAAGGACTTTAAGGCGTCTTACGTTTACGGGGATACCGTGTTCTTCGACGTGGTCGATTGTTACGACTTCGTTGACCCTAACGCTACCGTAAAAGTGCTCGTAAGTATGAACGGCGAATACGTTCAAGCAACCGACGGTACTATTCTTAACGGCGTCAACAACAAATCGGATAAGACTTATCAATACGAGTGGAATTCTTACGACGACTTGCTCGTTGAAATAGTTGCAACCGACTTTTCCGGTCAGAAAGCAACCGAAAACCCCGTTCTCGTTATGTTAGACGTGGTTAAACCCGTTATAACCTTAGGTAAGGCTAAAACTTCTTGCTCGGTGGGCGATACGGTAAATATCGCGTCTTACACGGTGTCTGACGATAGACAACTTAACGTGTTGACGGTTGTCGTTATTGCGCCCAACGGCGAAACGCAAATCGTAACGAGTAAATCTTACGTTGACGAAAATTATAAAAAAGTTTCAAAGAACAAGTTCAAAGCATCTAAAAAAGGTGTCTACACGGTTGCGTATATGGTTAACGATACCGCGGGCAACGCAGAGTTCGTTACTTATACCGTAGTTTGCGCATAGGAGAAAGAAGATGAAAAGATTTATAAATTTAATTTTGGCTTTCATTTTGCTCGTTTGCGCAGTATTTTCCGCCGTTGGTTGCGATAATAAAAGCGCAAATACTAGTAACGAAACCTTTAAGGAAACGGGCGAATACTTGGTGATGAACGGTAAAAGCGATTATAAAATCGTTTCCCACACCAACGAATCTGCAGAACAGTTTCAAGCGGTAAACGAACTTCAAAAACTATTTAAAGAAGGCACGGGCGTTACTCTTCCGATAATTTACGAAGATGAAATTACCGTGTTTAACAAGTCTGACAAGTATATTTACGTTGGCGCTAGCAAGTTTTCTAAACAGAATAAAATCACTACTTCTTACGAAAGTTTAACTACTAGCGGTTATATCATTAAAACTGTTGGCAACGGTTTGTTTGTTCAAGGCTATTCGGATAGGGGCACTTTGTTCGGCGTGTATAAATTGCTCGGTTATTTATTAGATTACGATTATTATTACATTGATTATTACACGCTTGACCAAAACGTTAAAAACTTACCGCTTTATAAATTTAATATAAAGTTTAGGCCGGATTACGAGTATAATTACGTCGGCGCAGGCTATTTAAGCAGGGGTATGTACAGTTATTATTCTATGGCGCAACGCCCCGTATCTTCGATTAACGGCACTATATCTCATAGTTCTATATTCTGGCTACCGAAAGATTTGTTTAACAACCCTTTAGACCCTGAAAATTACCACCCGTCGTGGTATATGGAAGCGCCTGGGCAAGAGCCAACTCAACTTTGCTACACCGCGCGTGGCGATAAAAACGAGTTTGAAGCAATGGCAAAGGAAATGGCGCACCAAGTAGCAGAAGAAATGATAGATAGTCCAAATGCTTGTTATTTCGATTGCTCTATTGCCGACGACTTTAACTGGTGCGAATGTGACGGTTGTAACGCGGCGTTAGATAAGTATGGCGTGAAATCCGCGCTCGTTGTAAGGCTATTTAATAGAGTTTGCGAATGTGTGCAAGAGTGGTTTGATACACCTGAAGGCGCGCCCTATGAAAGAGAGTGGGCAATGACTTTCTTGGCGTATAACGACTTAACTCCGCCACCCGTAATATACAACGCTGAAAAGGATAGTTTTTCCACCGTTGACGACTCTGTGTTCTGTAACGAGCACTTAATCGTAAACGTTGCAGACATTCTTGCTACCGACTACACCCGTTCGTTTGAATCAGACGTTAACGACGAAACGCGCGTAACTTATAGGGGTTGGAATTACCTAAGTAAGAGAATGATGGCGTATTTGTATTCGGCAAACTACTGGGTATTCTTGTATCCGTTCGATAACATTAGCGTATTACAGTCTTGGTACAAGGCAATGCAAGGTAACTTTAGTATGTATTTGCTAACGCACACTCACGAAACGGGCTTTTCAACGGGGTGGAGCAACTTGCGTTTATACCTTGCAAGTAAACTCGGTAACGACGTTGATATTAACGTAGAAGAATATATCGATAAGTTCTTTAAGAACGTGTATTTAGATGGCGCTACGGCTATGAAGACGTTGTTTAACGAGTGGAGAGCGCATACGGCGTACTGGAAGGAAAACGATTCTAAATACGCGGGTAAAATGTGCCACTACAGTAAGAGAATTATAAGTTCCAAGTATTATAGCGCGTCTTTGCTTGAGCGTTGGCGTTCGTATATAGACCAAGCGCTAGACGCGGTTGAATACTTAAAAGAAAACCAAAAACTCTACGCCCAAGTAAGAAAAATGATAATGGGTGAAAGAATTTTTATCGATTATTTGTATTTTGAAATTTACAAGTTGGATAGGGTGTATTTACCAGAAGATAAGTATAACGAAATAAGAAACGAACTTTTCTCTGATATTAAATTCGTCGGAATGACTGCTATGTTCGAAGGGGCAAACAGTTCTACCGATTATTATATGGAAAATAATGGGGGTTAAAAAATGAAAGTTATGAAAAAATGGGGATTCGTTTTAACGGCTATTTTAATGGCGTGCTGTATGGCGTTAGCCTTTACGGGTTGTAACGACGGCTCTAAAAATCCGCCCAAGAATCCGCCGGAATCGGATTTTACGCTTAACTATAATACGGTCGATTTATCTTTGTTCGACACCGTTCAGTTAAGGGTTAAAAACTATACGGATATTGTTTGGACGAGTGAAGATTCTACCGTTGCGTCGGTTGACGAGTCGGGTTTAGTAACGGCAAACGGCTTTGGCTCTACTACTATCATGGCTACCCGTGGCAAGGAAAGCGATATTTGTACGGTTAACGTTTTAAGCGAAGGTTTAGTTCCAACCCTTAAAACCAACGTTGCAAACAACACGCTCTCTCTTTTAAAGAGCAACGGGGTGTTCGATTCGTTTGAACTTCAGTTGGGCGTAAACTATAACGGCGTAGATTATTCCGACGCTACTTACACTTATACTACTAGCCAAGATGGCGTTGTAACCGTATCCGACCAAGGTGTTATTACCGCCGTTGATTTCGGTTCTACCGACCTTACTATTCAAGCGTCTTGGCGAAACTTTGACCCTATCTATTTACAACAGACCATTTCCATTTCTGTAAACCACAGCGTTTCTATGGAAATTTCTCTTGCTAACGATTCTATTTACACGGTTAGCCAAGAAATAGAAGGTACGACCTATTCAAACGTTACTCAAATCAACGCAGAATACTTGGTTGACGGGGAAAACGTTTCTGATACTGCGGAAGTTGAGTATATCGTAGAAAATCCCGAACTTTTAACTATTTCGGGTAAAACGGTTACAGCTAAGGCTTTTGGTACTACTACTATTACGGCAAAACTTACTCTCGGTGAAGACGAATACACTTCTCTTCCCGTAGAAATAACTATTTTAAGACCGACCAAAACGGGTGAAGATACCGTTGTTTTAAGCAATGTAGAATCGTTTGAACTTTCGGGTATTGAAGGTAACGTTTTATCTTACGCTATCGGCGAAACTGACCTTACTGAAAAGGTTTCTTCTTCGCTTGGTAACGTAGGGATAATGGTGGCTGACCTTGAAGGAATTCGCGGTAAAAACGTGGTGGAAATTAAAACGGAAACTTACGTTTATAATTTCAACGTAATGTTCGCAACCCACGCTATTGCAACATTAGAAGAATTGAAAACCTATATTGCAGGTATTACCACCGATAACTCTGCAGACGATTACGCTATTTTAACTAGCGATATCGACTGTAAGGGATTTAAGTTTACTAGCACTTCTAAAGAGTGGTACAAAGGGCATTTCGACGGGCAAGGCCACGCAATAAAGAATTACGACGCGGATAGCAAAGGTTTGTTCGGTTGTAGATTAGTAGCAGGCCCCGTTATTGAAAATCTCGCGTTGTACTTCTACGCAAGCACTCCTTCAAGCGTAGCAATTTCCGAAGTTATGTGGAATGTCGGCGCAGATAGGGTATATCTTAGAAATATGTATATAAAGGTTTCTAGCGAAGCGCAAATTAGAAGTATCGTTGGTAGAAATAGCACGGAAAATCAATGCTACGTTATTGAAAACGTAATTTTAGACGTTTCTAACGCCGTAGTTGAATACTCTATCGACGAAAGTACGCTCGGTACTGCTAGCGTAGAACAGTTCTATGCAATCGGTAAACCTTCTACGGGTAAAAACTTAAACGATAATATAGAAAAAATCGGCAAACTTTCTGCAACTGAAAAGCAGATGTACACCGATTATTCTGCGGAAATAAAGGCGGAAAACGGCTTTAACGAATACTGGAGCGTAAAGGAAGACGGCGTTTACTTTAACGGCGCAAAAGTCGTTAACAACGCTACGGTTGAAACTAAGGCTATTGAATATAAGGCTCAATCTTCTAGTTTGGCGTTTGCAGATTTAACCGATAGCAATACTCAAAAGGTATTCGTAAACAGCGTTGAAGTTGCTGATTTTGCTACTGCAAGCCTTAATATGGCAGACTTTGCTTTCGGCGCTTACAATATAATTGAAGTAACTAGCGCAGAAAAGGTGGAAAGATATCCGTTTACCGTGGTTACGGCTACTATTAGTACTGGTTCAGAGTTTAAGAATATAATTGCAAGTTTTTACAACGTTACTTCAAGCGCTGAAAATGGCTCTGCAGACGATTATTACGTGCTGACGAAAGACATAACTCTTCCGCAATCTGGTAGTACGGCAGGCGTATGGTCGACAAATAACAACTGGAATTTTGAAAAAGCAAGATTTAACGGTTTAGGTCACACCATAGATTGCAAAGACGTTAAGATTACCGGTCACGGTATATTCGGGGATATAAGATTTTCTACTATTGAAAACGTTGCTATTATAAACGTAAAAGTGAATTCTGGTTGCCCCGTAATCGCGTCTAACGCTTGGGGAGGCGCAACTATTTCTAACGTTTACGTAGAATGCGATTATCAAGGTGGCAATAGCGTTGGCTTATTGTTAACGGGTGAAGCAAACGTTAAAAATTGCGTGGTTAAAACGACTAACGTTGGCGAAGGCACGAACTACGCGTTATCTACGGGTTGCAAGAACGCAGTTACCAACTGTTATGCAATCGGTAGCGTTGCAACTACCACTAACCTTACCGCAAACGACAATACGGTAGTTTACGAAAGCGACGCTAAGTTGTACGAAGTTGCAACCACTAACTTTACCAAGGAAAAGGGTTATAACTCGTACTGGCAGGTAAAAACAGACGGCGTTTACTTTGGTAACGCGCTAGTTATTGCAAAAGCATAAGACCGATAAATCGGTTTAATATAAAAAGGAGAGAAAAATGAAAAAGAGATTTTTATCACTAGTTATGTGCGGGCTTATTACCGCTAGTTGCGTAACGGGTTGTCAATTGCCTGGGTTTAAGGAAAAATCTAACATTTCCTATTTGTACGTAGATACTTATTCGGGTGGTTTCGGTGAAGAATATCTAAACGCTATGGAAATTGCTTTTGAACAAGCGTACGCAAACGAAAGTTTTGCAGAAAACAAGATGGGTGTAGATATCGTTGTTTCTTCGTCGGCAAACAATAAAGGCGCTGAATTTAAGAACACTATTAAATCTACTAACCACGACGTACACGTTATCGAAGGGATTAACTATTACGACTATATAAAAGATAACACTATGTTAGATATTACCGAATGGATGGATGATACCCTTTCAGACGGCACTACCATAGAAGGTAAGTTGTGGCCCGACCAAAAAGCCGCTCTTTCGGCTTCGGGTGGCAGATATTACAGTTTGCCCACCTTCTCGGGTTTCGTTGGCTTTACTTACGACGCAAGATTGTTTAGAAACAACAACTTATACTTTGCAGATTCGTTAGAAGACGGGGTTTATCCTTTTGAAAAATCTTCTTATACTGGCAAAACCTACACCGGCCGTGGTTTTATTCCGTTAGAAGGGGTTAAGAAATCTTGTGGACCTAACGGCAAATACGGTGACTACGACGACGGTTTGCCGTCTTCTTACGAAGAATTCTTCTATTTGTTAGATCAAATGCTTTCTATAAGTCCCAGAATTACCCCGTTTATCGGTATGAACGGACACTACTATAACTATATATTCGCGTCGTTGCTTAACGCAAATTTAACCAAAGACGAAATGGTTGCTAACTTCACCTTTGATTCTAACGGTAAAACTAACAGAATTATAACAGACTGGAACGGTGATGAACCCGTGGTTGAAAACCTTGTTATTACTACCGAGAACGGCTATCAAGTAAGCCAACAATACGGCAAGTATCAAGCGCTTAAATTCTTGGAACACTTGTTTACCTATAAGAAAGACGGGGTTAGTTACTACGATAGCAGATGCGAAGGTAAGAGCCTTTCTAACACCCAAACCCAAAAGGTTTATATAGAAAGCGACCTTGATAGCAAGCAAACTTCTATTGCTTTCTTAGTAGAAGGTAACTATTGGTATAACGAAGCAAGGGGCAACCTTGCTGCAAGCGTATCTACCTATAAGCAGAACGCCGTAAACAGAGAGTTTAACTATATGCCGCTTCCCGAAAAGGAAACGGGCACGGTAGAATCTGGCGCAGGTACTAGCCTTACGCTTACCGACAACCTTGAATACTATCTAATAGTAAACGCAAAGGTTGCTAAAAAGCCGGAAAAACTCGCCCTTGCAGAAGCGTTTATCAAATTTATGTACACCGACGATTCGTTGAGAAAAATGACGGTTGCATCAGGCATACCTTTCGCGCTTAACTACGAAATAGACGAAGAAAATTCCACCACTTATTACGACCAAATGGAAAACTATCCTAGAAGTCTTTGGAATGCGTATAAGGTTGCGTTAGACGCAGGTACTTACGTTACGCCTTTGTCGGGGCACGCTATTTTCCAAAACCATAACGATAAGTTCGGCTTTAAGACTACCAAAGGTTTCTTTAATAGTAAAATCAACGGGGTCGAAAAGGGTGAACCCCACCTTGTTTTCTGGAATAATCAGGGTGATGCAAAAGACTATTTCAAGGGTATGGCTATTTCACAAGCAACTTGGATTTCCACTTACAATAAATAAAAGTTAAGGACTGATTTATGAGCAAAATTAAGAAAAAGCCTTTCGATAAAAAACTGTTGTTCTGTATATGCCTTATCGCTTTGCCCGTAATACAATATTTATTGTGTTACGTGTACGTAAACTTCAACTCTTTCGTGTTGGCGTTTACCAAGTACGATAAGATTGCGGGAACAACTTCGTTCGTTGGGTTTGAAAACTTTAAAGAAGTTTGGCAGGAAATGTTCGTTACCGATAAAGTGGCTTTCGGTATAAGGCTTAAAAACTCGCTTATTGCCTACGCTTTATCTCTGGTTATAGGAACGCTTTTTTCCGTAATGTTTTCCTATTACATCTACAAGAAAAGATTGTTCGCGGGCGTGTTTAAGGTGTTTTTATTCTTACCGCACATCATACCCGGCGTAGTTTTGATTTCCACTTATAAATACTTCGTAGAATCGGGGCTTGTTCAAGTTTGCCAAGCAATGGGTATGAAGGTTAATTCTTTCTTGTCCAACGCCGACTTGCAGTTGGGTACGATAATGTTCTTCCATTTCTTTATGGGTTTCGGAACGCAAGTACTAATGTATCTAGGCGCTATGAACAACATTAACCCGTCTATAACCGAAGCCGCGCAGATTGACGGCATTACTTTCTTTAAGGAATTGTGGCTTATAACCGTTCCTTGCATTTTCGGCACGCTTTCCACCTTCTTAATAGTTGGGCTTACGGGCATATTTACGGGCGATTTGGGCGTTTATAGTTTCTTTGCTAACAATGCCGATGGTAATATTCAAACGCTTGGGTATTTCCTATTTAGAACGACAAGGGTAAGCGCGACCAACGAAGCGGCTTGGCCTAGAATTGCTACTTTCGGGCTTTATTTCACGATAGTAGTTGCACCTATATCCATCGGTTTTAGAAAACTTTTGGATAAAGTCGATCCTATGGCGTAGAGGTGAAATTATGAAAAAATCATCAATTAAAAACAAATCGTCATGGTTTTCCGCTTTGCTTTTTGCCGTGCTTATCGTGTTTTCGGTAATTTTGGTGTTCTTGTTGCTTTGGGCGCTTAACACTTCGGTTAAAAACGACCGTGATTTTACTATCGGGCAAAATTACTTTGGGCTTCCGAAAGATTATTTTACCGAACAAATTCTAGCGCCGTGGCAATGGGAATGGAAAAACTTTACCACTATTATTCAATATTTTACGGTAACGGGCGTTCAAAGAAACGGAATGGACGTGGAAATACCTTTCCAGTTCCAAGTGTTCTATACCCTAATGTACACGGTGGGTAGCGCGTTCTTTAACGTTCTTTGTCCTTGTCTAGTTGCTTACGCAAGAAGAAAATACGATTATGGATTTTTAAAGATTTTCGACGCCGTAGTTATTATTACTATGATAATTCCGATAGTCGGCTCGCAAGCGTCTATGCTTTCTTTCTTGCACTCGTTGAATATTTACGATACTTTTTTGGGGCTATATATTCAAAAGTTCTACTTTGCAAATATGTATTATTTCGTATTCTTGGCGTCTTTTAAAAGCGTTTCCAAAGAATATTTTGAAGCGGCTAGTATCGACGGGGCTAACGAATTTCAAACTATGCTTAAAGTTGGGCTACCCTTGATATTAAATACTTTCGGTTTAATATTCTTGTTGAAGTTCGTTGAGTTCTGGAACGATTACCAAACTTTGCTAGTTTACGCGCCGTCACATCCGTCTATAACCTACGCGTTGTTTAGAGTTTTAACGGATAGTTCGGGTAATAGCGATAGGGGGTCAACCCCCGTTCAGATGGCAGGTTGCGTTATCGTTACCTTGCCGGTAGTAGTTTTATTTATAATATTTAAAGACAAACTTATGGGTAATATTTCCATGGGTGGCGTTAAAGAATAGGCGTGCCAAAGGCGCGCCCTTTGCGCTATTATAAAACATATGATTTTTATTCTATCATTTACTTCTTGGAGAGAGATATGGCTATAAATTTTTACGAAAAAGAAAAGGTGTTTAAACTTGATACTAAAGGTAGCAGTTATATTTTTGCTATAAGCGATTACGAATACGTAGAGCATTTATACTACGGTAAAAAAATTCCCGACGTTGACGTTAAAAGCATTTCGGATAGGCAAATTTACACTTTTACCGCGTACGATAATGAAGGGGAAAGAAAGTTCGCAATAAACAACGTTTTGCTAGAACAGTCTTCTTTCGGTTCTGGCGATATGAGAACACCTTCGCTTGTAGTAGATTTTAACGGGGAAAAGGCGTCTAATAAAATGCGCTACGAATGGCATAAAATCTATTCTGGTAGAAACAAAATTCCAGGGTTGCCTTGTTCTAGGAACGTCGATTGTCAAACCCTTGAATTGCAACTTTTAAACGACGCGAAAACAATTGCTATAACCCTTTATTACGTGGTTTATGCTAATAGCGACGTAATTTGCCGTTATTCTAAAATAACCAACCAAGGCGACGCGCCCGTTTATCTAGATAAAGTGGCTAGCGTTTGCTTGGATTTTTATAAGCGTGATTTTGATTTGATTACTCTTGAAGGTATGTATCTTTGCGAGCGTTCTAAGGTGCAAAGGTCGCCTTTGCGCAAGGGGATTCAGGGGAACGGCTCGATAGTAGGCATGTCTTCCCACCACGCAAATCCTTTCTTTGCGTTAGTGGAAAGAAACGCGGATGAGAGCCGTGGCGAAACTTACGGGTTTAACCTTGTTTATAGCGGAAACTTTAAGAACGAAATACAAGTAGATAGAGCGTGCAACGTTAGAATAGTTAGCGGTATTAACGATACGGCGTTCAGATGGCAATTAAAGGGCGGGGAAAGTTTTTATACCCCAGAATTTATTATGACGTTTTCGGTTGAAGGTATAGGCGGTATGTCTAGGAATATGCACGACCACGCAAGACGCGCTATAATCGAGCCCGAACTAGTTTATAAACCACGCCCCGTAGTAGTTAATTCTTGGGAAGCGTTTAGGTTTAACGTTACTGAAGACAGTATGGTAGAACTTGCTAAAAAGGCAAAACTGTCGGGCATAGATACTTTGGTTTTAGACGACGGTTGGTTTAGGTCTAGCGATAAAGAAGGTCTTGGCGATTTTTATACCGATCGTGAAAAATTTCCCAACGGACTAAAGGGACTATCGGAAAAACTGCACGCGCTAGGCGTTAATTTCGGCGTTTGGATTGAGCCTGAAAATACGGCGAAAGAAAGCAAATTTCACACCGAAAACCCAACGGAAATTTTATCTACCGAACAAGAGCCTGCCACTATGCGCAATCAGTACGTTATAGACTTTACGAGCGACCAAAACGTAGATAGAATTGCAGATAGAATAAACGAAGAATTTAAGGGCGTTCAAATCGAGTATATCAAGTGGGATTGCAACAGCTACGTAAACGAATTCAGTTCGTATAAGACTTTACAAGGCGAAGCCGTGCATAAGCAGGTTTTAGGCGTTTATAAGTTGATTGAAAAGATTAAGTCTGCTAATCCTAACGTTTTACTTGAAATGTGCGCCGGCGGTGGTGGCAGATTTGATTTAGGTATGCTTTATTATTCACCGCAAATTTGGGCTTCGGATAATACTGACCCGTTCGCGCGTATCTATATCGAGTACGGCACGAGTATCGCTTATCCGCAATCTACCATAAGTTGCCACTTCTCTGAAGGGGTATGCACTAGTGGTAGAGTATCTTCTTACGATTTTAGGTACTTAGTCGCTTCTTTCGGCGCGTTCGGCTACGAACTAGATTTAACCAAGTACGGCGAAGAAGAATTTAAGGCGTTTAGCGAGTATTCTAACGAGTATAGGGCGCAAGAAAGCCTAATGCTTGAAGGTGATTTGTATAGGTTAATTGCGCCCGAAACGGACGAATTCTGCGCGTATTTAGACGTTGCGAAAGATAAGTCTAAAGCCTTGTTTACCTTCCTTGAAATCAACACCACGGGGCATACGGAAAGCATGGTTGTGCGCCTTAACGGGCTAGATGAAAATAAATATTATAAAAACCTTTCCACGGGTCAAGTTCTTTCGGGCTCGGCGCTTATGAACGTCGGCGTAAGAATTGGCGACTTGTTTAAAAAGCAAGGGGGCAAAGGTGGTAGCGGTAGAAGAATTCTATTCGTTGCAGAATAAAACATATAAATTAAACGCGCTTGGCTTTTAATGTAAAAAGTTGGCGCGTTTATTTAAATTGAAAAGATGCTTGACAAGCTAAAAATTATAATATAAACTGTGTAATATAAACTGTATAAAATACTTTTTGTAAAGGAGCAATAAATGAAAAACTATAAGCAGTTTGGCGTTATGCTTGATATGTCGAGAAACGCCGTTATGAAAGTTAGTCAAGTTAAAAAATTCATGAATATTATCAAGTCGTTCGGTTATAACGCGCTCGGCTTGTATTTAGAAGACACCTACGAAATTAAGGGTGAGCCTTATTTTGGGTATTTGCGTGGTCGTTATACTCAAGCGGAACTTAAAGAGATAGATGCTTACGGGCAAAGTATCGGCGTGCAAGTTATACCGTATATTCAAACTTTGGCGCATTTAGATGCGCTTACGAGAAATATGGCGTATAACGACGTTTTTGATATTGAGGACGTTCTTTTGATTGACGAGCCAAAGACTTACGACCTGATTGATAAGATGTTTCAAACGGTATCAGACTGCTTTACTTCTCGCACGGTTAATATAGGTATGGATGAAGCGTTTAAGGTAGGGTTAGGCAAATATATTAATAAACATGGTTACCAAAAT
>JAFTIK010000027.1 GCA_017456945.1 Clostridia bacterium | reverse complement strand
TTAACGCAGCTTCAAACGCTTCAATTGCAAGTTGATCTTCAACGTAAACGGGAGCGGTATTGTCAGCCTTGGTTGCTTCAGTAGTTTCTTCGATAACTTCAATCGTGCAAGTTCTAGCAATTACGTTTTCCGAACCGTCTTTAACGGTAAGATTGAATTTAGCAGTACCTGCCTTTCTGAAAGCAACGTTATCTCTGTATTCGTTTTTAGCATTTTCAGAAATGTTTACGAATTCTGCGCCGTTATAAGTTCCATCTTCATAAATTGCGGGCGACACGTTAGAAGTTGAAACGGTATCGTAAACCGAATATGTTTTATAAGTTAATGAAGATGAAGTTCTTGCAAAAGCAGTCATCTTATAAGACCCGTCACTATTTCTTAAGAACAAACTTTCGGTAGTGATTGCTACGATAGGACAAGCAACGGTGATTTGACCACTCTCTGCATTTTTAACGAAAGTTTGAATGTATTTGTTAGTTGCAGGGTCGCTACCAAGGCTTGCTTGTTGATTTACGTGCGCGATTTTAAGTTCGCCCGTTTGCCCGTCAACAACTTCTACCTTGAACGAGATTTTTGCAAACGCCTTATCCATCACCCTAATTTTGTAGTATGCTTCGCTAAACTGCGTGGTATTAACGGTAACTACCAAATCGGCAACCGAAACGGTGTTTTCACCATTTACAAGTTCTGCGCTTGCTTTAATGGTTTTATCAAATTTACTATCTGCATTCTTATTGCCGTTCTTATAGAAAGAATCGTAAGAAAGCGTCATAGTAACTTTGGCAACTACAGAAGAATCCCAAGTCATGTTGAAAGAAAGATCTTCAATAGCAAGTTCGTTGGTGAAACTAAATTCATCACCGTTATTAACGGTAATCTTCAACAAATCGTCTTCAAACTTAACGTCGGAAGAAGAAATACCCGTACCGGTAACGACTTTGCTATAAGTGGGGGTTGCTGTTTTAGCGCTTGCGGGTACAACCGAAAAACTTGCAATAGCAAGTACAATCGAAAGCACGAACGCTAACACTAATAAAATTTTACAGGATTTAGCCGTATTCATATAAGCCTAATACTCCTTATCTATATACAATATCCATTTTATTCTACACGAAAACTAAACTTTTGTCAATCTAGTTAGCGAATTTTTTATAAATAAATAATAATATTATTATTTTTATTTAATTTTATCTTGTATTTTCGTTCAACAAGAACTTTTTTCCTTAATTTTTCGTAGTATATATTACCAAGGATTTTTACTAATGATTTACTTTATGATTTTGACCGCCCTAACGGTAAGTATAGATTCCTTCTTTTGTGGGTTTTCCCTTTCGCTTTCTTCAAGCAAAAAACTAACCGTGGTTATCGGCGTAACTTTAACCGTTTTAGCAATGTGCTTAATCACTAACTACGCTACAATGTTTTTCGCTGATAAATTAACCGAAAAAACGGCTAATCTCGCTGGAATTATACTTATAGGGGTTGGCGTTTTTAATCTTTTCAAGCCTAGCGGTAAAAACAGTAAAAAACAACGTGGAATTATTGCGCAATCATTAATTTCGGGTTTTGCCGTAGGCACGGACGGCGCAACTGCAAATCTTTCGCTTGCGCTTATGGGATTAAACGCCTTTTACGTACCGTTGACGATAGCCTTTTTTCATGCGTTGATGATAAGTTTAAGTTTATTTCTATCTTCTATTTCTATCGTCAAAAAACTTGCAAAAATCGAGTTTTTGCCACCTTTAATTCTCATTCTACTCGGTGGCTATAAACTGCTCGGTTTCTTTATATAAAAAGGACGGAAAATCCGTCCTTTTATCTTTTTAATAATTAGGTTTTAAGATTTTAACCGAGCGTTCGGTATCAAATAGTGCCCAAGGATTATTATCTTTCGGCGGTTGAACCCTAAACACCATTTTTTCCTTGCTTACGGGGTGGGTAAACGATAAGTAATACGCCCAAAGCGCAAGATAGCCTTTTTTTGCCTTTTCCCCACCGTAGCGCATATCGCCGTAAACGGGTGTACCGATAGCGTTCATTTGAACTCTAATTTGGTGACTTCTGCCCGTGTGCAATCTTACGTCTGCAAGCGATAAACCTTCTTTTTTATCAAGCACGGTATAATCAAGACTGGCAAGTTTTGCGCCGTTTACCGTAGAAGGACAAACGTAAACCATGTTGTTTACGGCGTTCTTCTTTAAATGATGTATAAGCGTTGCCTTTTCTTCTCTCGGCTCACCAACCAAAACGGTATAATAACGCTTTTCAAAGTCGCCTTCTCTCATCTGCTCGGAAAGTCTTGCCGCAGCCTTGCTTGACTTTGCAAAAACCATTACGCCACCCGTAGGTCTATCTAGTCTATGAACGAGCCCACAATACACGTTACCTTGTTTATTATAAGTTACCCTAATATACTCTTTTATCATTGAAAGCATATCGAGATCTTTACTTTCGTCTTCACAAGTGGGAACGTTCTGTGGCTTTAGAACTACAATTATGTGATTGTCTTCGTGTAATATTGTTAAATCTTCCATAAGTTTTCCGTTTTTTATTCGTTTATCCAAATACCGCTGTTTCCACAGGGTAAGATTACCCCTTCTTCTTCGGTTTTAAGCCCGACTTCGTACGCTTCTACCTTTCCACCACGTTGATTAGCAATCGTAAGGTTTAATATATTTTTAAGAACTTGGGGTTGCAAGCCCGTGGTATAACTGTTTATTAAAAAGAAAAGCGGATTATCGCTTAAAACTTGCGCGCAAAGTTGAACTAACGGGTAAAGTTCGGTTTCTAGTTTCCACATCTCACCGTTAGGTCCTCTACCGTAGCTAGGCGGGTCCATTATCACGGCGTCGTACTTTCTGCCACGGCGAATTTCACGTTCAACGAACTTCTTGCAGTCGTCTATGATATATCTGACCTTTGGGTCGTTAACCCCCGTTAAACGCACGTTTTCGCCCGCGCGTTCAACCATACCTTTAGCAGAATCAACGTGGCAGACACTTGCGCCGGCGTTTGCGCACGCCACCGTAGCGCCACCCGTATATGCAAATAGATTTAGAACGCTTATTTCTCTGCCAGCGCCCTTAATTAAGTCTGCCATCAAATCCCAGTTTACCGCTTGTTCGGGGAAAAGCCCCGTATGCTTAAAACCCATAGGTTTGATTTTGAATTTTAGGTCTTTATAACTAACCGTCCATTCCTGTGGCATATTGTTTTTTATCTGCCATTTACCACCACCCGTTTCGCTACGGATATATTTTGCGTTTAGTTTAGGATATCTTTCCATATCCCTATTACTTTTCCAAATTACTTGTGGGTCGGGACGAAGTAAAACCACCTTGTCCCAACGTTCAAGTTTATATCCGTCGCCCGTGGCAATGACCGAATAGTCTTTCCAGTCGGCTACTCTCATTATTTATTTACCTTGTTGATAATTACCGTACAGGTTGCTCCGTTTACGTCGATTTCCTTACTGAAACCTTCAACGTTACCTTCAGTAATAGCATCCGCAAGAACTACGTTTGCAATATCTTTACCCTTTTCAAAAGCATTTTT
>JAFTIK010000026.1 GCA_017456945.1 Clostridia bacterium | reverse complement strand
GCTTCATTACCTTTCATTAAAATCTTTTCTGCCATAATACACCTCTATTTTTCCACCGTGATAACCGTATCTGGACACATGGTTGCGCAGAAAGCGCAACCGATACATTTTTCCTGATCGGTTATAACTGCAGGGTGGTAGCCTTTCGCATTGATTTTTTCTTTAGCGAGCGAAATTATTTGCTTTGGGCAAACAGTTTCACAAAGCCCGCAACCTTTACAACGTTCTACGTCAAAAGTTACTTTTGCCATTTCTTCTCCTTTATAGCCAGTTGCCGTATTTTATCGGATCAACAGGCAATATATCTTTTATTTTTTCTTTAATTTTATCAGTTATTAAATCGCGCCTTACCGAAGTAAATTTTATGGGTAGCCCCGTCTTTAAGGAAAGTTCTTTAACAAACTCGTAGCCACTCAATATATTTTCTTCAGTCGTTTCCAAGCCAAGATTAGCGTTATTTACTAAACCCGTAAAAGGAAGTTTCCCCGTGCTTTCAATCTCTTTCATTATTTGAATAGCCCCGTCTAAATCGCGAGTTTCGGGACGATATTTATTAACGACTAACAAAGCGTCGTAATTGTTTTCCTTTCTAATACGTTCAGAAAATCTACCTAGCGCAAGAGCGCCCCTATCGTCGCCACCGATATCGGCAACCGCATAACGATTTAGATCGTCTAGCATTTTGTACGATTTAGAATTCATTGCCGGTATATCCACGTTTGTTTCTGCATAAGGCGAAACAACGAGTTCTACGTTCTCTTTCGATAACGTTTCCAAAGCATCAACCGTTCTAAAATAAGGATTAACTATATCTAAATCGTAAATACTTACGGGCAAATTCTGTCTAGCAAGCATAACGGCATAGTTAACCGAAACGAAGGTTTGCCACTACCGTAATGCCCCATAAACACGGTTATGCGTTTGCTATCCATTTACTTTTACCTTATAGCACCAACCGCGAGCATCGGGTTTTCTACCCCATTGAATACCCGTAAGTTCGTCGTAAAGTTTTTGGGTAAGTTCGCCGATTTTGTTCTCCGAAACGATAAGATCTTTATCTTTATAGTAGAGATGACCTATCGGAGAAATAACTGCGGCAGTACCCGTACCCCACGCTTCTTCAAGTTGACCGTTTTCTGCAGCGGTCATAAGTTCGTCAACCGAAATAAGTCTTTCAGAAACTTTATAGCCCCATTCCTTAAGAATTTCCAAACTAGATTTTCTAGTTATACCAGGAAGAACAGAACCGGTAAGTTCGGGCGTAACGATTTCGCCGTTAATTTTGAACATTACGTTCCTTGCGCCAACTTCTTCAATATATTTTCTTTCTACGCCGTCAAGCCAAAGAACTTGAGAAAAACCTTTTTCTGCTGCCCTTTTACCCGCTCTCAAAGAGGCTGCGTAGTTACCACCGCATTTAGCGTAGCCCGTGCCACCGCGGACTGCTCTAACGTCTTCACTTTCAATACTGATCTTAACGGGATTAAGCCCTTCTGCGTAGTAGTTACCAACGGGCGATAAGATAATTACGAACGTAGCGTTGTGAACTGCGTGAACGCCCAGCGATTCGTCGTTACCAAACATAAACGGACGAATATACAAAGAAGTACCCGGTTGATCGGGAATCCAGTCGTATTCAAGCGTAATAAGTTCGGTAAGCGCCTTGAGCGTAAAGTCGATATCCAAAGTAGGAAGACAAAGTCTTTCAGCAGAATCGTTCATTCTTTTAATATTTTCAACGGGTCTGAACATTTGGAAACCGTCTGCAACGCGATACGCTTTCATACCTTCAAAAATTTCCGCGCCGTAGTGAAGAACGGTAGATGCAGGGTGAATAGGAATATAATCGAAAGGAACGATTTTAGCGTCGTACCAACCGTTTTTATCCGAATACTGCATAATAAACATGTGATCGGTAAAATATTTGCCGAACCCAAGATTTGTAAAATCGGGCTTTTCTTTTAAGGTTTTAGCCTTTTCAATTTTAATATCCATCATAATTACCTCTCGTAATTTTTTTACATATTTTTAATTTTTTCAGTCGCTTCTTCTCTCATTTTATATTTGAGAATTTTACCTGCGGCATTCATCGGGAATTCTTTAACGAAGAAGAAATACCTTGGAACTTTATGTTTTGCCATATGAGCGTTTCCGTATTCTCTCATTTCGTTTTCATCCGATTCTTCCCCTTTATTCAAGATTATGTAAGCGCACGCTTCTTCACCGTATCTTGGGTCTGGAACGCCAACGACTTGAACGTCCCTTACCTTTTGGTGTGTCAAGTAGAATTCTTCTATTTCTCTCGGATAAAGTTTTTCGCCACCACGGATAATCATATCTTTAAGCCTACCCGTAACTTTATAATACCCGTCTGGGGTACGACAACAAATATCACCGCTATGCAACCAACCGTCGGCATCAATAGTTTGTTCGGTCGCCTTGGGCATTTTGTAATAACCTTTCATAATGTTGTAGCCACGAGCAACAAATTCACCGTTTTGACCGTCGGGCAATTCTTCACCAGTTTCGGGGTCGATAATTTTACATTCAACGCCAGGGAAAGCGCTACCTACCGTTTCCACCCTATGATCTAAATCTTCGTTAACTTCACCCATAGTACAACCTGGCGACGCTTCAGTTTGCCCGTAAACGCTTATGATTTCAGTCATATTCATTTCGGCGGCGGCTTTACGCATCAATTCAGGCGGACAGTTTGCACCCGCCATAATACCCGTTCTTATATGAGAAAAATCCGTCTTTGCAAAATCGGCGTGATTAAACATTGCAATAAACATTGTTGGAACGCCGTTAAAACAAGTGATTTTTTCATCATTTATACATGCGAGCGAAGATTTAGGCG
>JAFTIK010000025.1 GCA_017456945.1 Clostridia bacterium | reverse complement strand
TCCATACAGTATAAGACCCTTATGGCAAACAAAGCAGACGTAGCTGTTTACGAAGCAGTTAAAGGTATGCTTCCCAAAAACAGTTTAGGCCGTCAGATGCTTACTAAACTTAAAGTTTACAGAGGCGCTGAACACAATCATCAGGCTCAAAAGCCCGAAACGCTTAAACTTATTTAATGAGGTGGAATTATGGCAAAAGCTACTACTAAAAAGAAAGTTCAGTTCTGGGGAACGGGCAGAAGAAAGAAAGCAATCGCCCGCGTTCGTTTAATCCCTGCCGGTGATGGCGCAATCGTAATCAACGGCAAAAGTCTTGACGAATACTTTGGTCTTGACACCTTAAAGTTTATCGTTCGTCAACCGTTAGAATTGGTTGAAGCAACCGCTAAGTACGACGTGTTTGTAAACGTTTGCGGCGGTGGTTTTACCGGTCAAGCAGGCGCAATTCGCCACGGTATTTCTCGCGCTCTTTTAGAGGCAGAACCCGAAACGAGAGCAGCTCTTAAAAAAGCAGGTTTTTTGACCCGCGATTCGAGAATGAAGGAAAGAAAGAAGTACGGCTTGAAAGCTGCACGTCGCGCACCACAGTTCTCAAAGAGATAATTTGCGAAGAGCAAAACAAAATCAAAACGAAAAGCAAGGAAATTTTGTTCCTTGCTTTTTTTGTTTTTTAAGTTGGCGCGGCGTGCATAAAAATAAATCGCGAAAAAGATTTTATTATAAAAGATTTTTCGCGAAGAGGAAGGGCGGTGCAAAGGAAAGGTTTTGCAAAGAAAATGCAAAACCGCAAATAAAGCAGCCAGCCCTGACGAGCGCTCCACAGTTCTCAAAGAGATAATTGGAAAAAGACATTTCAAAAGTGCAAGGATACTTTCCTTGCACTTTTTCATTTGCTAAAAAGTTTCGTTTATCTTCGTTAACTGCCCTTCGCAAAAAACTTCAATAACCAGACGGTTAATTTCACCTTTTTGCTTGGTCGAGCCTTGATAAACTCGCTTTTTATCGCTTTTTCCGCTTTAAGAAAAACGAAAAGCAAGGAAATTTTGTTCCTTGCTTTTTTTGTTTTTCAAGTTGGCGCGGCGTGCATAAAAATAAATCGCGAATATTAAGGCTGCTCCGCCATAGGCGGTGAGGGATTGTAAGTCGTTAAATTTATATAAACAATCCTACCGTCGTGCTTCGCAATCCACCTCCCTGTGCACAAGGGAGGCTTTAAAGTTAAATGCTAATATCGTTAGGGGGGTAAAGTAAACACCTATGATATAGCTAAACTCGCTTATAGTCAAAAAAACACAAAAACCGCTTGCAGCGGTTTAATCTAAACTTTTAATTCCAAGAAGATAATCGGTAGATACGTCGAAAGCGAGCGCAATGCTTTTTAAAACGTCATATCCAGGTTTACATTTTCCTTTAAGCCACTCGCTTACTTGGCTTTGTTTAACGTTTATACGCTTTGCAAATTCAGTTTGTGAAAGATTGTTTTCAGATAAAAAATCTTTTAAAATTTCTTTAAATTCCGTTCCCATACTTATATTATATAGAAAATTCTATTGTTTTGCTTGGCATACAGAATATTCTATATTATATATAACTATAAAAGATGGATAAAAAAATAAAGCCACGAAAGGCTTTAATTTTTTTTCAGTTTGGATATTTCGGTGTAAAGGTCAATATACTTTTGCTTTATTTGCAAATATTCATCGTATAATTGCGATTGTTTGTCTGTAAGGGTATCTACAAAAGCGGCTTCTGCCATTTCTACTTCCTGTTTGGCAAGGAATAAGTCTTTATCAATTTCTTTTTCTAGTTCTTCTGCGCAATCTTTAATAACTTTTGCAACGTCGTCATTTTTAACTTTTTTTCTCATAGTAAATCTCCTAAAATAAAAAGTACGCCAACCGAAGTCAGCGCACAAAAACACAGACTCCGTTAGTCGCCAAACCAACATACATAAAGTGTTCGTTAATAATCACTCAGCATGGAATCTGCATTTTACAAACTCAGCTGAACGATTATTAACAAAATGGACAAAATTATCCCTTAATTTCAAAAAACGAACGCGATATTAAGTTGGTTTGGCAAAGTTAGTATAACACAAATAAAAATTTTTTGCAATAAATTTAATTATTTATTATTTTGTTTTACTCTTTTTATAAACTGGTCGTGAGAGTTCATTGTGGATAGCATTGAACTTTGCAGCGGCGCAAAACTTTTTTGGGATGACGTGGGCGGTTTTTGCGGTGTATCTTTGGGCAATACGTTTGATAGTAAAGAAGAAAAATCAAATTTATTCTCGCTTTGCGGCGTTGCGGTTTGGTTTTTATTTTGTTCGTAATAGTTGAAAAAGGAATTTAAAAGCTTAAAAATGCCGAATTTATCCATTTTATACCCCTTTATAAAATAAAAAACGCTGAAAAAACCTTAAAAATCATTGCAAAATTTAGCGTGGTAGTTTATAATATATAACTGTATAACTATTTATATTCGGTAAAATCGAAATTGTTTACCGAAACTCGGAGCTTTTATGAAAAAGAACTTATTTAAAATTTTATGCGGCGCGTTGTGCGCTTGTCTGATTTTTTCGGGGTTGACTGCTTGCGCAAGTACAAGTTGGGGCGGAACTACTATGACTGATTGGGGGCAAACCAACGGAG
>JAFTIK010000024.1 GCA_017456945.1 Clostridia bacterium | reverse complement strand
CGCCGGTAGCGGGGTCACGGGTAAATGCAACGCCCGTACCACAATCGTCACCCATATTACCGAAAGCCATTGCTTGAACGTTAACGGCAGTACCCCAACTGTAAGGGATCTCGTTGTCACGACGATAAACGTTTGCTCTGGGGTTATCCCAAGAACGGAAAACTGCTTTTACAGCGCCGATAAGTTGTTCCTTGGGGTCGGTCGGGAAATCCGAACCGATTTTAGCCTTGTATTCAGCCTTGAACTGATTTGCAAGTTCTTTAAGGTCTTCAGCGGTAAGTTCAACGTCGAGCTTAACGCCTTTTTCTTCTTTCATTTTGTCGATAAGTTGTTCAAAATATTTCTTACCAACTTCCATAACGACGTCGGAATACATCTGAATAAATCTTCTGTAACAGTCGTAAGCCCAACGCGCGTTGCCGGATTTTTCAGCCATAACTTCAACTACTTGTTCGTTAAGACCAAGGTTAAGTATAGTATCCATCATGCCGGGCATAGACGCTCTAGCGCCCGAACGAACGGAAACGAGCAAAGGGTTTTCCAAATCGCCGAACTTCTTGCCGGTGATTTCTTCCATCTTAACGATATTTTCCATGATTTCAGCCATGATTTCGTCGTTAATTTGCTTTCCGTCTTCATAATACTTGGTGCAGGCTTCGGTAGAAATGGTAAAGCCCTGGGGAACGGGAAGACCGATTTTGGTCATTTCCGCAAGGTTTGCGCCCTTACCACCAAGGAGTTCACGCATTGAAGCGTCGCCTTCACTGAATAAATAAACGTATTTCATTCTTTAAAATTCCTCCAAATAGTTTACTAAATTAATTGTAGGTCGTCAATACCTACCTATTTTACACTAATTTTAAAAATTTTTCAACCGTTCTGGCTATGTATTTTCATTTTAAGCCAACATTTTTAACAATTCTTTAAGCGAATCTACTTTTTCTTCCGTTTTATTCGTCAAATAGTAATCTAAAAGTCTTAACGCTTTTACCGACTCTCCGTCCGAAAGACTCTCTCCGTCTTCGGCTTTTTTAAGTGCGTAAAAGGTTTCGGGGTTAATCTCTCTACCATCCCCCGAAAAACAATCTAAACAATAGAACGCGCCCAACCCGTAATCGAAAAACAGCCTTTTCGAACGCTCGATTCCACAAGCGTAGCACCCGTGAGTTTCTAGCGCGTAGCCTATTTCTTTTAACGAAAGCACCAAAAACCTTACGAGCGCCCCCTTGTAATCGTCGCCGTAGGCGATTTCCTTTAAGGCGTTTACGACGGTGAAAAATTCCCTTTCGGAAAGAATATTTTCTTGATAAAAGCGCTTGATAAATTCTAAAACGACTGCGCCCGAATAATATTTAATAACGTCTTCACGAACGGGGTAAAAACTATCTATAAGCGAAGCGTTTATAACCGTATAACCCGCCTTGCCGTTACGAAGAATATATTCGGCAAAACAAAAAGGCTCGGAAGCAAATTTCAACTTTGCCCCTGCCTTTTTTACACCTTTTATTTTAGCGGAAATAAGCCCTTTTTCAAGGGTGAAAATCTTGAGTATTTTATCGTTCTCGCCGTAGGCGATACCGCCCAAAACTATTCCGCTAATTTTTTCTTCCATCAGTTAATCCCGACCGTCTTTAAGGTTTCTGTAAAGTAGATAAGTTCCTATCGCACCCGTTTTAGCAAAATCTTCCCAAACGGTATCTAAAAAGGACTTCTTCTCTTTTTTCTTTTTATTTGCCATAACTACTCCTTGCGAAGTAGTATGCTCTTTTAACTTTTTTTTATTCCTTTAATTTTCCGAGCCGTAGCCGTACTCTTTCATTAAGAAAGCGCTGTTTCGCCAGTCTTCTTTAACCTTGATATAAGTGGTTAAGAACACCTTTTTACCCAAAAACTTTTCCATATCCGAACGCGCGAACGAGGAAACTTCTTTTATCGCCGAGCCACCCTTGCCGATTAAAATGGCTTTGTGGTTGGGCTTTTCGCAAACTATATCAAGGTTTACTTCGTAAACTTTTTTATCCTTTCTAAGTTCAAACTTGTTTACGATAATGGCAACACCGTGCGGAATTTCCTTATCAAATTTCAAAAGGATTTTTTCACGCATAATTTCCGAAACCATAAACTTTTCCGAACGGTCGGAAACTATTTCTTGCTGGAAAAGTTTATCTCCTTCGGGAAGTTTATCTGCGATAACTTTAAGCAACTCTTTGATGTTTCTGCCCTTTCTTGCCGACACGGGAACTATTTCGAAATTCTCTTCGGAAAGTTCTTTAAGTTCGGAAATTAAAAAGCTTTCCGGCATAATATCCGTCTTGGTAAGAACGAGTATCACGGGGACGGATAAACCCGAATATTTTTTTAGAAGTTTTCTATCCGTATCGCTTATGCCGTCGTGCGCGTCTAACACGAACAACACGGCGTCCACGTCAACGCAACTATCGTCAGTGGTCTTTTGCATAACCGAATTCAATAGGTTGTCCGCCTTATAAATACCTGGGGTATCTATAAAGGCAATTTGGTAATCTTCGGTCGTTAACACGCCGAGAATTCTATCTCTAGTAGTTTGTGGTTTTGGTGAAACGATAGCCACCTTTTCACCAACCATAACGTTTACTAGCGTGCTTTTACCTGCGTTTGCTCTGCCAACTACCGCAACGAATCCACTTTTCATTACTTACCTGCCTTTTCCGAACGCTTAACCGTTTTTACGGGCGTAGGCTTATCTTTTGCCTTTGTCGCAGTAGTCTTGGTGGTTTTGGTAGCGCTAGTAGAACGGGGTTTAGTAGTTTTGTTTTGACTGCTTTCGCCCGTTTTCTTGGTAGTGGTTTTCTTTTTGATAGATTCTTTTACCTGTTCCTTTTTAGGCTGGTCTTCTTCAAACTTAACGGTAATCTTCGACAACTTGGGTTTTACCACTTGTTCATCTGCCTTAGGCATAGGTAATTCTTGCTTGGTTTCGGAAAGATTTACCGTAGTTTCAGCGGATTTTTGTTGTTTTGCCAAAAGTTTTTCCTGCTTGATTTTTTCTTTTAGCAATCTTTTCTTTTCGGCTTTAATTTCTCTTTCGTGAATAATATTGAGCGCCTGCTTTTCTTTATCGCGCATCTCTTTTTTATCCGTTTCGTTCATATGGTCGTAGCCGAAAAGGTGCATTAAGCCGTGCACGATAAGATATTCCGTTTCCTTTTCTTCGGTATGCCCGTATTCTTTGGCTTGTTCCCTAATCTTTTCTTCGCAAAGAACGATAGAGCCCAAAAAGATATACTTGCCTTCTAGTTCGGTACGGCAATTTTCGGGGATTAGAACTTCCCCCTTAATTCCATCAAGACTAGGGTATGAAAGAACGTCGGTAATACTATCTATACCGCGTGTAGTTCTGTTAAGTTCGGTCATCTCATCCCCTTCGGAAAATACGATTTCCGCTTTTAAATAGGCTTTTTGACCGAGCGTTTTATAAACCGCTTTGGCGATTTTTCTGAGTTTTATTTTCTTTTCAAAACATTCTAAAAGGAGTTTTCCCATAAAAATTTCCTACTCTTCAGTTCCGTCTATTTCCACCTTGGGATATTCTATTCTGTTATGATAGATACCCGTAAGATTGTTTACTACCGTGTGTATTATAATGTTGATTTCTTTTAAGGTTATTTCACATTCTTCAAACTGCCCGAGTTTCATACGGTCGTTTACGATTTTTCTAACCAGTTCATCAACCTTTGCTCTCGAACGGTCTTGTAACGTTCTTACCGCCGCCTCGCACCCGTCGGCAATCATTATGATTGCGGCGATTTTTGTTTGTGGTTTTGGCCCTGCGTAACAATATTGAGATATATCCACTTCACCGTCGGTAAACTTTTGCGCCTTGGCGTAAAAGAACAAGATAGGCATTGTGCCGTGGTGCTGAATACAAACGTCTGCAATCTCTCTAGGCAAACGGTTTTTTATTACCAAATTATACCCATCTATTGCGTGCGATTTTAATATGTTAGTGGATAATTCTGGGGTAAGATCGTCGTGCGGGTTGTTCCCGTCCGCTTGGTTTTCCTTAAAGAATTCCGGACGGCGAAGTTTGCCGACGTCGTGATAATAAGCGCAAGTTCTTGCAAGCAAAGCGTCTTCACCGATAGCGGTTGCGCACGCTTCGGCAATGTTTGAAACTACGATAGAGTGGTTGAAAGTGCCCGGCGCTTGCTGTATCATTTTTCTAATAAGTTTAGATTTGTGTTCGGTAAGTTCGGAAAGCCTAAAACTTGAAACCCTTGTAAAGATTGCTTCAAATACGGGCAACAATACCATAAAAGCAGAAACGGCTAACGGGCCTGAACAAGCGCCCGTGATAAGCGCGATCGTAGTGCTTTCGCTTGGAATATTAATTACCATCATTGAAATACAAATTACGGTCGGCAAGGTTATCAACAAACTCATTACTAAAAGTTTTATTCTAGAATAAACCTTATCCATACAGAAGATTGCAAGCATGCCCGAAGTAAAGCCCATTATAAGAACGGGATATTCGCCGATATTGAATTCCGCCGTGCCAAGTTGGTCGAATAAAAAGGTTAAAAGACAGTATAAAATATTTACGAAAATCGCCTTTCTTCTATCCGTTAAAAACAAAGTGAGTAGAGCGGCTAGCGTTAAGGGGCGAACGTATTGATAAATGTAACTTCCGCTAAAATAACAAACTATAAGCGAAACTTCAATAATCAAGAATATCATTTCGGAATTAGAAGCGCGCTTAAAGAAATCCCTATCTTCAAAGAAAAGATAGGTTGCCATCAAAGCAACTAAAAGCAATAGAAGCGTAAAGAAGTGCAAGAACTGAACGGGGCTTTCAAAATATTTGCCGTATTTTTGCCCGCCTTGAACTTCGTTCATAATAATCGTTCCAACGAAAATCAATGATATTAGCGCTACGTTAAGAACGTAAACTAACACGTTTAGAACGATATCTTTAGTAGTCCAACTCTGAACCTTTTGATATTTTGTCTTTTTTAAAGCCATAACGTTACCTTAAGTGTTTCTTATTTTTTTCGGTCTGTTATCCAGCGAAAAACACCCTTCTATACTTGGATACGACCGTGTATTCGTAAAGGGTTTCCCCTTCCGATTGCTTTTGTTCTAACCCGACCTGTTGGTCTATAATTTCCCACTCGAAAAGTTCTTGGTCGGCAATGGCTTTCGCCACCCCGCTTTCCCCGTCGGTACTGCCTTGATAAACGGTAGTATGCTCGCAAACGAGCGTTACGAAAGCAAGCACGGAAACGGGTACTGTTTGTTCTTTTATAACCACGAAACCATCTACCAAAATATCCCCTTCTTTTACCGTATCACCCACCTTTACTACGGGCGTGCCACGGTAAACCTTAACGCTTTCCACAACCCCGAAAGCGCCCGACTTAAGAGAATAAACTTCCCCGTTAAGCCTATCTGCGCTTTGGTTTTTAAGAACGAGATAAACTTGCAAATAATTTCCTTTCTTTTCCAAACTGACGAAAGTAAGGTTGGGGTTAGAAGATAAAACCCTATCTTCTAAAAGGTCTAGCCTAAAATCTGAAAACCTAGCGAACTTTTTAAGCCCTACCCCGTTAAGGTAGGCAATCACTTGGTTTTTATACGCCTTTCCGCTACCAGAAAACCTATAATCGAATAGAATATCGTTAGAAAAATAGGCGATAACGGCAAAGAAAAGCGCGCCTATAGCCAAGCCGACGTTGTTTATCAGCCGATAAACCCACAAATGCCTGCCTTTTACCCCTACTTTTTTTACATTATAGCACAATTCTTTGGTAATTGCAAAAAATTTTTCACTTTGGTTTAAGTTTACGCTAATATAAACTTTTTTGTTAGAGATTTTTTTAACGTCGTAAAGTTTTATTCCCCTTTTATTCAAAATCCCTAAAAGGTTATCTTGGTTAAGCCCTTCTACCAAAAAAGCGCGTTTCCACCACCCTAATCGGCTTAAAAAACCCGTTCGGTTTTGATTATTTTTCCGCAAATCGCCACGTCACCCCCACAAAACTTTTTTATATACATACACTTACCCGAAACAACTAATCCGCCCTTTTTTAGCCCGAATTCTATTCTTTCTGGGGTATAAGATACTATTTGGCGAACGTTTTCTAAATAAATTCCACTATCCCCGAAAGTTACCGCCCTAAATATAGGCTCTTGGGGTATTTCGTTTTCCATAAAACATTTTTTTATTTCTTCAATTAAACCCATACTATCACCACCTTAAAAAATTATATGCCTTTCAAACGGCTAAAATTATACGCTAATATTTGAAAATATTAAAATAAAGCATTTTTAGAGTAAATTTTATATATTCTTTTCTATTGACACCACGCTTTTTTTTGTCTATAATTAAAGAAAAACTTTTCTTCGGAGAATAATTATGAGTTATTTAGAAGCAAAACAAACTTACGCAAAATTCGGCATCGACACCGACGCCGTTATTGAAAAACTTAAAAGTTTGCCCGTATCTTTACATTGTTGGCAGGGTGACGACGTTAAGGGCTTTGACCAAGACGGACCTTTGACGGGTGGTATTCAGACGACGGGGAATTATCCCGGAAAGGCTAGAACGCCAGACGAACTTATGGCGGATATGGAAAAGGTTATGGCGCTCTGCCCCGGTATGAAAAAAATCAACGTGCACGCTTGCTACGCTATTATGGAAGACGGATTCGTTGACCGTGATAAATTAGAGCCCAAACATTTCAAAAAATGGGTGGACTTTGCTAAAAAGCACGGTATGGGCTTGGATTTTAACCCCACTTTCTTTTCTCACCCCAAGGTAAAAGACGGGCTTACCCTTTCTTCGCCCGATAAGGCTACTAGAGATTTTTGGATTGCGCACGGCAAGGCTTGTATTCGCATTAGTCAATACTTTGCAGAACAAACGGGTATCCCTTGCGTTATGAATATTTGGACGGGGGACGGTTACAAGGATATCCCCGCGGACAGATTTGGACCTAGAGCCCGCTATAAAGCAAGCATAGAAGAAATTCTTTCCGAACCGTTCGATAAATCGCTCGTTAAACCTTGCGTAGAATCTAAAGTGTTCGGTATCGGCGTAGAAGCCTACACGGTAGGCTCGGCAGAATTCTCTTTATCCTTTGCCGCAATGCACGACGGGTGCTTACCGCTTATGGACAACGGTCACTACCACCCGACCGAAGTGGTTTCGGATAAAATTCCCGCCCTTTTATGTTTCTTTAACGAAATCGCATTGCACATTACCCGCCCTATCCGTTGGGATAGCGACCACACCGTTTTATTTGACGACGAAACCAAGGAAATGGCAAAGGAAATAGTTAGATGCGACGCTTTGGATAGAGTATATATGGCGCTCGACTATTTCGACGCTAGCATTAACCGTATTGCGTCTTGGTGCATAGGGTTTAGAAGTTGGCAAAAAGCCCTTTTATCAGCAATGCTCACCCCCAACGCTAAACTTAAAGATTTGCAAGACCAAAACAAACTTTCTGAACTTATCGTTAGCCAAGAAGCAGTTAAGACCTTGCCGTTCGGCGAAGTTTGGGAAGAATACTGCGCTCGCCAAGGTTGCCCGAACGACTTTGCGTTGTTTAGCGAGATTGAAAAATACGAAAAAGAAGTTCTTTCTGCACGCGTATAATTATTAAAATTTAAATATATAAGCGAAAAACACCTTTCAAGGTGTTTTTTCTTTTTGTTTTTCATTAAATTAGTGCTATACTTATGGGGAAATTTAGGTGAACTAAAGATGATATTAACGGTTATTATTTCGGCTATAACCATACTTGCAATGGCGGTATGCGTGTTAGTTAAGCCGTATCTTACAATTAAAAATCGTTCGGTAGGACTTTACTGGATTATTTGCTTGTTGGGCGCAATACTTCTACTAGCCACGGGCCGTATTTCTTTTTCCGCCGTTATAGACGGGGTTACCGCAGACACTTCGGTAAACCCCTTAAAAATTCTAGTGTTATTTTTATCTATGACTTTGCTTTCCGTTTATCTTGGTGACGCGGGTTTCTTCGACTGGGTTGCAGACGGGTTGTTTAGAAAGACCAACGGCAAACAATTACCCTTGTTTTTAGGGCTTTACGCCGTGGTTTCTATTCTTACCGTTTTCACTTCTAACGACGTTATAATTTTAACCTTTACCCCTGCGATTTGCATTTTTGCAAAAAAGGCGAGAATTTCGCCTATTCCCTATCTAGTTGCAGAATTTATCGCCGCGAACACTTGGAGTATGGCTCTTATAGTTGGAAACCCTACCAACGTTTACCTTGCGCAGTCTGCGGGTATAGGTTTTTCCGAATACCTTTCGGTAATGATGCTACCTGCAGTAATAGGCGGGCTTACGGGGTTAGGCGTGCTAATATTGCTATTCGGAAAACAACTTCACGCGCCACAAAAACAAGAGAGCAAACCGCTTTGCGAAAAAACTAGCGCAACGGGCGGGGTTATAAAGGTGGAAAAAACCACTATGATAGTGGCAATCGTTCACCTTTTGGCGTGCATTATTATGCTTGCGCTTGCAGAATATATCGGGGCGGAAATGTGGATAATCTGTTTCTTCGCCGCATTAAGCCTTACTATTTTCGACGTCGTTTACGATATTATTCACTACCACACGGTTAAACCCGTGGTTGGCTCTATGAAAAAAGAGCCTTACGAACTTATACCTTTCGTGCTATCTATGTTCGTTATAGTTCTTGCGTTAAAGAGTTCGGGGTTTACCGACGTTTTGAAAAACTTACTTATTACTGGCAATAATAGTGACTGCGTTAGCATAGGTTTTGTTTCGGCGCTCGCATCAAACCTACTTAACAATATTCCTATGAGCGTGCTTTTTGAAAGCATTGTTTCGGGTGGAAACAAACTTGCCGTTTACGGCGCGGTAGTCGGCTCTAATATAGGGGCGTTCATTACGCCCGTGGGCGCGCTTGCAGGGATTATGTGGAACAAAATTCTTTCTTCGCACGGGGTTAAACTTTCCTTTGCAAAGTTCGTTCTTTACGGGGTTACGGTGGCGTTACCCACGCTTGCAGCCACCCTTTTAGCCCTATTTTTTATGGCTTAATTTAAGGAGATAAAAATGGAAAACTTGAAAAACGCAATACAAACCCGTCATTCCGTAAGGCGGTTTTTAGATAAGAAAATACCCGACGATTTACTTTTACACCTTAATAGCGAGATAGATAAAATTAACGATATATCGGGCGTTCGGTTTGAATTAGTTACCGACGAGCCTAACGCCTTTAACACCTTGCTTGCAAAGTACGGAAAGTTTAGCAAGGTAAATAACTATATTTTGGCGATAGTAAAAAAGGACGGAGATTTTTCCGAGCAAGTAGGCTACTACGGCGAACTTATAGTTTTGAAAGCCCAAGCGCTTGGGCTTAACACTTGTTGGGCAGGCATTTCTTATAGTAAGAATAAATGCAAGGTAACACTTTCCCCCGACGAAAAGATTTTTATTGCAATCGCTTTGGGGTACGGGGAAACGCAAGGCGTTTTTCACAAATCCAAACCTATGCAAACTTTTTACACGGCGACAGAGCCTTGTCCAGACTGGTTTTTAGAAGGGGTTAAGTCGGCAATGCTAGCCCCTACGGCTATAAACCAACAAAAGTTCCACTTTGAACTATCTGGTAACACCGTTAAACTTACCCACCGTTTCGGTCCCTTTTCAAAAACGGATAAAGGCATTGCTAAACTTCATTTTGAAATAGGCGCAGGCAAGGATAATTTCGTTTGGAGAAAATAAATGGCTACCCTACTTTTATTACTTATATATATAATGTTTATAGGGCTAGGCATACCCGACTCGGCGCTCGGCGCGGCTTGGCCTGCTATGTATCAAGACATAGGCGCTTCTATCGGGCAAGCCAACTATATTACGATAGTGGCTTCTTTCTGTACGGCTATTATGAGTTATTTTAGCGCAAAACTTATCAACAAGTTCGGCACGGGGGCTGTTGCTGCGTTAAGCACTACGCTAACCCTTTTGGGGCTAGTTGGCACGGCGCTTTCACACTCTCTTTGGTTTTCCGTGCTTTGTTCTATACCCGCGGGGCTTGGCGCTGGGGCGATAGATTCTGCAATGAATAACTACGTGGCTATACACTACAAGCCTACGCATATGAATTTCTTGCACAGTTTTTACGGCGTTGGCGTTATCGCTAGCCCCTTGCTTTTATCTTTATTTATCGGTGGCGAAAACGGTTGGCGAAACGGATATATGGTGGTATTCTTTATTCAAGTTGCCATTACCGCTATATCCTTTATAGCCCTTCCGTTATGGAAAAAAGTAAATAAATTGCAAACGGAAGAAGAACAGTTCACACCTAAAACGCTTAAACTTAAAGAACTAGTTAAAATCAAGCAAGTTCCTATTGCGTGGGTAGTGTTTTTCGCATCCGTCGGCTTAGAGTTTACTTGTGGAATTTGGGGGGCTTCGTACCTAGTTAAATCGCAAGGTTTATCCGAAGAACTTGCCGCCCGTTACCTAACCTTATATTACGTTGGCATAACGGTTTCTAGATTTATTTCGGGCATAGTTGCAACTAAAATTAAAGAACGCCCGATTATCTTTACCGGCTTTATTATCGTTGGAATTGCAATGGCGCTTTTAATCTTGCCCGTTCCCCCCGTGGTTAAGGCTATCGGATTGCTTTGCGTTGGGCTTGGCAACGGACCTACTTTCCCCAACCTTTGTTGCCTTACGCCAAAGTATTTCGGCAAGGAAATATCACAATCCATTATGGGAACGCAAATGGTGGCGTGCAACCTTGGAATTTGTCTTATGCCTCCCTTGTTCGGGCTATTTGCCGACTACGTTTCTATTGACGCTTACCCCTATTACCTAACCGCGTTGTTCGTGGTAATGGTGGTTTTTGGCATTATTTACGATAGAAAAACGGCTAAATTCCGTAACGCTTGATTTATTTTAAGTAGTGTGGTAAAATAATTTTAATATATAATAAGGAAAAATTTTTATGAAAAAAATAGCGCAATTTTTTAAGGTTTCTGAAACCGAGTATCTAAAAGAAGGCACTAAACCCGAATACGACGATATTATTTTGCCCCGTAGGGCGACCAAAGGTAGCGCCGGCTACGACTTTTTCGCGCCCAAGGAATTTTCTTTAGCCGTTGGCGAAACGGTTAAAATTGCAACGGGAATTAGAGTTAAAATTGACGAAGGTTGGGTTTTGAAAATTTACCCCCGTTCAAGTTTGGGCTTTAAGTATCGCTTAACCCTAAACAACACGGTAGGCATAATAGATAGCGACTACTATTTTGCAGATAACCAAGGTCATATTTTTATAAAGATGACTAACTGTGGCGATAAGCCCTTGACGGTGGAAAAAGGCAAGGCGTTCGCGCAAGGTATTTTCGTTGAATACGGCATTACCCTTGACGACGAGTGCGAAGTAGAACGCACGGGCGGTATAGGTAGCACGGATAAAAAATAAACTAATTTTTATAATAAAAAAGGCTCTCTATTGAGAGCCTTTTAATTTTTGTTTAAGCGTTAAACTATTTGTTAAGGTTTTTCTTCAATTCTTCGAGTTGAGCGTAAAGTTCGCTAGGTACTCTAGTGAGTTCGCCGTAGAATTGTTCGATACCTTCTGCTTCTTTCTTCCAGTTTTCTTTGTCAACGGTAAGAAGTTCTTTAATGGTGTCGAGCGTAACGTCTTCTAAACCTTCGATATTGATATCTTCTGCCTTAGGTACGAAACCGATAGGCGTTTCAACAGCATCAACCTTGTCTTCGCAACGGTCGATAATCCATTCGAGAACGCGCATGTTGTCGCCAAAGCCCGGCCAAATGAAGTTGCCTTCGTCGTCAGTTCTAAACCAGTTAACGTTGAAGATCTTGGGTTTGTTAGCAATCTTATCGCCCATTTCAATCCAGTGATTGAAGTAGTCGCCCATATTGTAACCAACGAACGGACGCATAGCCATCGGGTCACGACGAACAACGCCTACTGCGCCGGTAGCGGCAGCGGTGGTTTCACTAGCCATGATAGAGCCAACGAATACGCCGTTGTTCCAGTCTTTACTTTGATATACTAACGGAGCGGTCTTAGCGCGTCTGCCACCGAATACGATTGCAGAAAGCGGAACGCCGTTGGGCGCTTCAAACTGATCGGAAATGCAAGGACAGTTGATAGCAGGTGCGGTGAAACGGCTGTTGGGGTGAGCGCCCTTGATAGCCTTACCTTCAGCGTCTTTCATATCGCCGTTCCAAGGATTACCCTTCCAGTCGATAGCGTTCTTGGGGGGATTCTTATCAAGACCTTCCCACCAAACGGTGTTATCGTCAAGATTTTGAACAACGTTGGTGAAAATGGTGTTTTTCATAGTAGATTTAAGAGCGTTGGGGTTGGACTTAATGTTAGTACCGGGCGCAACGCCGAAGAAACCGTTTTCGGGGTTAACTGCCCAAAGTCTGCCGTCTTCGCCAACTCTAATCCAAGCAATGTCGTCGCCTACGCATTCGATCTTATAACCCTTTTCAAGGTAAGACTTGGGGGGAATAAGCATTGCAAGGTTGGTTTTACCGCAAGCCGACGGGAAAGCCGCTGCGATATATTTCTTTTCGCCCTTGGGGTTGGTGATGCCGAGAATAAGCATGTGTTCAGCCATCCAACCTTCGGTCTTACCAAGGTAAGAAGCGATACGAAGAGCAAAACACTTTTTGCCGAGAAGAACGTTTCCGCCGTAGTTAGAGTTGATACTCATAATAGCGTTTTCTTCGGGGAAGTGCATGATATATCTCTTTTCTTCAGAAAGTTCTGCGTAAGAGTGCAAGCCTTTAATGAAATCGCCGTCGCCAAGCGCGTCGATAACAGCCTTACCTACTCTGGTCATGATAGCCATGTTAAGAACAACGTAGATAGAGTCGGTAAGTTCGATACCTATTTTAGAGAACTTACTGCCTACAGCGCCCATAGAGTACGGAATAACGTACATAGTTCTGCCTTTCATAACGCCTTTGAAAAGGTCGTTCATAAGGGCCAT
>JAFTIK010000023.1 GCA_017456945.1 Clostridia bacterium | reverse complement strand
CGGTAAGAATACAACTTTCTACCGTAATGCCTGCTTTGGGCATTGTTACCGGAATTGCCATAAAATCTCTCCTTGTATATAATCAGATATTTTTTTAGATTTTCTTTGCGTTTGCAAGCAAGTATTTTTCTGCTTCGTCAGACCAAATACCGTTGTGTCTCTTACAGATTTCTGCAAGGTCTGCGTAGAACTTGTCGGTTTTGCCGAGTTCTTCAAAGTCAACGATAGCAGTCATAGGCATAGAAATATGCGTGTAAACGAGTTTCTTTGCACCCTTAATGTTGGGAAGGTTAAGAGTGGTATCAACAACGCTATCAAGACCACCAACGTGGGAAATCATGATAGACGGGTTAATTCTGCCTTCACCTGCAAGTTTAAGCGCTTCACGAAGGTCGTTGGTGTTACCGCCCGAAGTACCGGTAATTCTGTGGAACGCATAGTGAACGTCGTAGAAATTGAATTTAGCCGAGAAATCGGTTTTGGTAGGACCAGCGAAGAAGTTAAGACAACCGTTTTCGCCTAAAAGCGCGTCACCTTGTTCAACGAGCGCAGCAACGGGCGCGTAAACGAACACGTCGTCAAAACCCTTACCGCCGTTGAGTTCTTTCATATAAGCAACGGGGTCTTCGATAGTAGCCGTGTTAACGTAAACGAGTTTAACGCCGTTCTTTGCAGCGTCTTCAACGGTAAGAAGGGTTGCCGCTCTATCAAGTCTTGCTTGGTCGATATCGGTAACAACCATCAAAGACGGTTTTCTATCGCAATGAATACCGTAGTCAACAGCGCCCAAGCCCATAGGACCAACGCCTGCTAAAATTGCAACAGCGCCACCTTCTTTAATACCCATTTCGTGGGTGTGGTTTTCGTAAACGCTGTGATAGTTTTCGTGATAACCTGCGATAATACAGGACATAGGTTCTGCAAGAGAAGCCTTAAAGTAACTTTCCCCTTCGTAAGGAATAAGGCAATCGCTTTCCATTACTTCGTTGGGAATAATAACGTAAGTAGCGTCGCCACCGATATTAACGTAAGAGTAACCGGGGGCAATGTAGGGGTTTTCTTTAAGGTTCATTGCAGGTTGAATACCGAATTTAGAACCTTCTTTAAATTTACCAGCCCATTTTGCGCCAACCTTAACGATATCGCCACAGAATTCGTGACCGATAATAATCGGGTTTTTATCAATATCGTTGGGAACTCTCTTATGGTTTGCGCCTTGGATTGCCGCTTTGTAACTAGACATACAAATGCTGTCTGAAACAACGCGCGCAAGTATTTCGTCTTCTTTGATTTCAGGCAATTCAAACTCTTCAAGTCTTAAATCGCTCTGACCGTAAAGTCTTACTGCTTTAGTTTTCATTTTTACAGTATCCTCCATTATATTTTTATACCTTAATATTGTAACACAATATATAATGTTTTTCTACCCCTGTTATTTAAGTTGCAAAAAGAATTTTTTTATGATAATATATAAACATAAATGAACACAAATGAACACGATTTTTTCATTTGTACTTTAAAAAGGCGCAAAATTATGCTTTCACTTGAACGCCAAGAAGAAATTTTGGACATTTTGAACAAAAATAAATCGGTTACCGTTGAAGAACTCGCATCTGAACTTTTCGTTAGTGGCGCGACCATTAGAAGGGATTTGCGCGCTATGGAAAAAAAGGGACTTATCAAGCGTTCGCACGGGGGCGCTATGCCGTTTAAATCTAGCGCGGAAGAATCGGCGTTTGCTATTAGAGAACAAGAAAACATAAACGCCAAAAGAACTATTGCAAACCTTGCGGTTAGGCTAATTAAAAACGGCGATTCAGTTTTTCTTGATTCTAGCAGTACGGTTGGGTATCTTATTCCCCTATTCAATAATTTTAACTACCTTTCGGTTATTACCACGGGGTTACGAAACGCCCTGCTATTATCACAAACTAACAACGTAAAAATTTACATTACGGGTGGGCAAATTCAAAACCACTCCAACTCGATTATCGGCACGGATACTATGGATTATATTTCTAGAATTCACGCCAACGTTACCATAGTTTCTTGCACGGGCGTTGACCTTAACAACGGGTTTACCGATTCGAGCATAGAACAAGCCAAATTAAAACAACAAATGAAAAAGAACTCGGATAAAGTTGCTATGCTATGCGACTACACCAAGTTTGGAAAAACCTTTCTTTGCAAGGACTTTGATTTTAACGATATAGATTATCTAATCTGCGACAAACTGCCCCCGCAAGAATATATGGATAAAATTTTAACTTCTCGTTGCAAACTTATAACCCCTGAAACTTTAGAATATTAAAAAAAGTCGCCTAGGCGACTTTTTTATTTCTTAAACGATTTTCTAAGCAATACGAAGGTAACTGCAACTAAAACCACTATTAAAGCAGTAAAGCAAGCGACTGCTATATAGTTAAGTTGCCAACCTGTGTTCGGGCCGTGGATATCAATTAATGCGCCCGTAATAGTTGGCGCAAAGCCTGCGGATAAAGCGCCTGCAGCGTTCATAAGCCCGCTATGCGCGCCCGTGTTTACGTATTCGCCCATCTTGAAAGACACTACGCTAAATATAATAGTTACAGCGCCTTGAACGACTACCAAGAAAAGCACGAGCAAAATCATTGCTAAAACGAGATTTACAGAGTAAAGGAATATAAGCAAAATTGCAAAAATCAAGGCTATTGATAGATACAATAAAGACACACCGATAAAGTTCTTTTGCTTTTCGCAATGCCAAACTGCGATTATAGGCCCAACGGAAATTACTATAGGCGCTATAACGGTAATTAAAATTGCGAACGAACGCGGTTGAGAATAAACCCGTTCAACCAAACTCGGCATCCAGTTCATAACCCCGTACAATAGACAATGAACTAACAAACTAAAACCGAAACTAATAACGTAAAACCAAATTCTTTTGCTTTTTGTATCGAGCGCAATCAAGGGCTTTTCGGTATTAACCGTTTGGGTTTTCATTTCGGTAAAGGTAATGTCCTGCTCTACCCTAGAAGCAAGCCAAACTGCAAGAAAGAAAATTACGCCCGTAACGGCAAGAATTATGCCTAAAACGATAAAAGGCAAATCCCAACGTTTAATTGCAACGAATATTGCAGAAGAGCCGTAAGTAATAACCCCTGCAACCGCAGTACCTATATTCAT
>JAFTIK010000022.1 GCA_017456945.1 Clostridia bacterium | reverse complement strand
TTTTCTGCCTACCTTGTCGTTTCGCCAAAGTTCTGCAAGTTCTACAGCGCTTCTCATAAGATTACCAGAGTATTTGTTTAGCATTTCTTCAAAACGTTCGGAAAGAGTAAACGCGTCGGAAACAGAGCCGGCAAAGCCTACTATTACCTTTCCGTTATAAATTCTTCTTACTTTTTTGGCAGTATTCTTAAATATTACCGACTGCCCCATGGTTACTTGCCCGTCACCTGCGATAGCCGTCATTCCGTTCTTCTTTACGGCGCAGATGGTCGTACCCATAAATTCCGTCATAAATAAATCTCCTTTTTGAAATCGTTTATTTCTTTTAGACTTCTTTCAGCCATTTGTTTCTTACGCTCTGACTTATCTCTTATAACCCTATCTAGAGTAGGAAGTATGCCGAAGTTGGCGTTCATAGGCTGAAAATCTTTGTTTTCAGTAGTTATGTATCTTGCTAGCGAGCCAAGCACCGTTTTATCAGATACCAAAATCTCGCTTTCGCCTTTAAGTTTTCTTAAACAGTAAATAGCGCTCATAAGACCGCTACCAGCGCTCTCTACGTAGCCTTCTACACCCGTTATTTGACCTGCGAAAAATATTTTCGGATGCTCTTTCAACGAGTAGTCGGGATTAAGAACTTTGGGGGAATTTATAAATGTATTTCTGTGCATTACCCCGTATCTTAAATACTCTGCGTTCTTTAACGCGGGGATTATTGAGAAAACTCGCTTTTGCTCACCCCACAAAAGATTAGTTTGAAAACCTATAAGATTATACATTTTGCCTTCTGCATCTTCTTTTCGAAGTTGCAAACACGCGTAAGCCCATCTGCCCGTTTTAGGATTTGTAAGCCCCGCAGGCTTTAACGGCCCAAACCTTAAAGTATCCGTTCCACGAGTAGCCATAACTTCGATGGGCATACACCCTTCGAAAACCGCCGTGTTTTCAAAGCCGTGAAGTTCGGCGCGCTCTGCCTTTAACAATTGATTCATAAACTCAAGGTATTCTTCCTTGGTCATAGGGCAGTTTATATGGTCGCCGTCACCTTTATCCCAACGGTCGCCGACGAAGGCGTTTTCCATATCTATACTATCGGCGTCTATTACGGGCGCGGACGCGTCGTAAAAAGATAAACCGCCACCAACGTATTTCTTTAAGTTTTCTGAAAGTTTATCAGTAGTTAAAGGACCGCTTGCGATTATAGTATATTCGTTAAGGTCAATATCTTCCACTTCGGCGGATATACGCGTTATATTCTTTTGCGAGCGAAGTTTTTCGGTAATATATTCGGAAAACTTTTCTCTATCCACAGCCAAAGCGTTACCTGCGGGAACACGGGTTTTATCGCCTGCTTGTATAACTAGCGAGCCTAGATTGCGCAATTCTTCTTTCAAAAGCCCTGCGGCGTTACCGTATATATCGTTGCTCTTTAACGAATTAGAACAAACGAGTTCGCCGTAGTTTTGGCTTTTATGCGCAGGCGTAAATTTATTCGGTTTTATATCGTACAATTCCACTTGTACGCCGTGCGTGGCTAGATAATACGCGCTTTCTGCGCCTGCTAGCCCACCGCCGATAACTTTGACTTTTTGCATTTTATTTTTCAAACTTACACTTTTTATCCGAGCACTTAATTTTGCCTTCTATTTCCACTAAAAACTTGCCACATTCCGGACACTTTTCGCCCGTAGGCATATCCCAACTCATAAACTTACATTCTGGGAACGCCGAGCAACCGTAGAACACTTTGCCCGTTTTGCTTATCATCTTTTTGGTAGGCTTTCCACAAGTTGGGCATACGCCAACGTTTTCGGTAAGACTTACCGTGTTTTTACATTGCGGCCAGTTTCCACAAGCAAGGAATTTGCCGTATTTACCTTCCCTTTCCACCATAAGCCCACCGCATTTATCGCAAATTCTATCGGTTGGGCTAGCGACCTTAACGTTTACAGCCTTAATGTTTTGACAGTTGGGATAGTTGCTGCAAGCGTAATAGTTGCCGTATCTTCCACTATTTATAATCATAGGCGAACCGCATTTTTCACAAATAACGTCGGTTACCCTAGATCTTTTTACTTGATTTTCAAACGGTCTGTAGAAATCTGCTATTAGTTTCTTCCAGTCCTTTCCGCCTTCGCCTATATCGTCTAGTTGGGTTTCCATTCTAGCCGTAAAAGATATATCCATAATATCTGGGAAATATTTTACCAAGAAATCGATAAGGGCGTAACTAACTTCGTTAGGAACTAGATATTTCTTTTCCTTTCTTACGTACTCGCGCTTTTTATCCGAGAGTTTTGCCATAATGGTTGCGTAAGTAGAAGGTCTGCCGATACCTTTATCTTCCATGTGTTTAATAAGGGTTGCTTCGGTGTATCTCGTAGGGGGTTTTGTGAACTTTTGCTCTTTAGTAATTCCTTTAAGCAAAAGATTTTCCCCTTCGGTTAACGCGGGCAACAATGCGTTTCCGCTTTCTTCATCTTCATCCTTTCTAGTATCGTCGTAAACTGCCGTATATCCCTTAAACACCAAGGTCTTACCACTCGTTTTTAAGGTGTATTCGTTTGCGCCTACGTCAACCGATACGCTATCGTATTTGGCTTCTGCCATTTGCGAGGCTATAAAACGGTCGAATATAAGTTTATAAAGATTGTATTGATTTTTATCTAAAATATCTTTAACTTTTTCAGGAGTATAGCGAAGGTCTATCGGACGAATTGCTTCGTGCGCGTCTTGAGCGTCTTTTTTAGAGCGATAAAAGTTTGGTTTAGTGGGAACGTATTCCTTGCCGTAAACTTGCTCTATATAGTTAAGAGCGCTCTTTTGCGCGTCTGAGGATATTCTTACAGAGTCCGTTCTCATATAGGTTATGAGAGCGATATGACCGTTCTTGGTTTCCACACCTTCGTACAGGCGTTGGGCTACTTGCATTATTTGGGGCGCTGTCATATTGAGTTTCATTGACCCGTCTTGTTGCAAGGTACTCGTAATAAAAGGCGCGGGAGCGTGCGATTTCATAATGGCTCTTTTAACGTTCTTTACTACGAACTGTGAATTTTTTAAAGTTTCTTCTACGGCGTTTGCTTCGTCTTGACTTGCAGGTTTATATTTCTTGCCGTTCTTTTCTACGAGTAATACCTTGAAAGCGTTGTCCTTTTCCGGTCTTACTTCTGCCTTTAAGTTCCAGTATTCTTGGGGTTTGAAGGCTTGGATTTCCCTTTCCCTATCAACCACCATCTTTAAGGCTACCGATTGTACTCTACCCGCAGAAAGATTGTCGTTTAACATACAACTTGCCGCAGGGGATATACTGTAACCAACTATTCTATCTAAAACTCGCCTTGCTTGTTGGGCGTCAACGAGATTTTTATCTATCTTTCTGGGGTTAGCAAGCGCTTGCTTTACCGCCTTTTCGGATATTTCGTTAAATTCTATTCTGTTTGCCTGTTCTTCATCAAGCCCTAAAACTTCTGCCAAGTGCCAAGATATTGCTTCCCCTTCTCTATCCGGGTCGGTTGCGAGATAAACTTTATCTGCTTTCTTGGCGCTATCTGAAAGTCTTTTTATATCGGCTTTCTTTTCGGGTGAAATTACGTAGTGTGGCTCAAAGTCACCCGTTACGTTTATGCCCATATAGTTTACGGGCAAATCCCTAACGTGACCTTTAGACGCATCTACCTTATATCCGCCCTTTAAGAACTTTTCTATGGTTTTTGCTTTGTGAGGTGATTCGACTATTATTAATTGCATTTATTCCTCCATTGCGCTATCGGTTAAACCGAATACGTTTGCTCCGTTTCTGTTTACTACGCCCATTATTTCTAACTCTGACAAAAGGGGCGTAAGTTGAAATACGGGTTTATTCAATATTCCACTAAGTTGTTGAATATGTTTTTCCCCGTCTTTTAAGCCGTTTATTATTCGCCTTTGCTCTTCGGTTAAAAGGGGCTTTTGAACTTCAACTTGTTCTAAGTTATAAAAATTTAGTATATCGCTTGGGGTATCTGCTAGTATTGCACCACGCTTTATTAGGTCGTTGCAACCACTACCCGATTCCACGCCGACCCCGTACGGTATAGCGAATAAATCTTTGCCGTATTCCATTGCGTAATTTGCCGTGTATTGAGTTCCGCTCTTTATAGCCCCGCTTACTACTAGCACGCCTTTGGATAACCCTGCGATTATTCTGTTTCTTATAGGAAAATGATGAGCCCTAGAAACCACTTCTGGTGGATACTCGGTTATTACTAGCCCCGTTTCGGCTATTTTATCTACGAGTTCGGTGTTGCTTTTAGGATAGATAGCATCAAAACCACCGCCAAGCACGGATATTACTTTACCACCGTTATCCGTTACCGAACGCAAAACCGTTTCATCTACCCCTTGGGCAATACCCGTTACCAAAGTAAAGCCGGATTTTGACACGGCAGTTGCAAAACGTTCTGCCGTTTTTATTGCTATGGGCAACGAACGCCTGCTACCTACCATTGCAAAGCAATCGGTGTTCATAAGGCTTACGTCACCTTTAGCGTAAAGCACCAAAGGCGCGAAAGGCGTTTGTTTTAAGGTTTCTGGATAATCGCTAGACTCGATGGTTACTACCGTTATATTTCTGCGTTCCAAACCGTCGGTAATATAAGTCAGATAGTTTTGGTTTGCAGAATTCAAAAGGGTGTTATACTCGTTTTCGCCGATACTTGAAACTATATAATCCTTTCCCTTAACGAGAAGTTCCCGTATGCCGTCCTTCCCGTTTATCAATTTGTATAATTCTTTTTTATGCTTATATTCTAGCCCTTCAAAACTGTCTAACCAAATAAGGCATAATTCCGATCCGTTGTATTTTGCCATTTTTTACGAGTGTCTATAACTAATAGCTTCTAAAATGTGTTCGGGGCGAATATCGTCGTACATTTCCATATCGGCGATAGTTCTTGCCACCTTGATTATTCTACTACGCGCCCTAGGGGACAAATGCAACCTTTCGTACGCGTTTTTTAGAATATCTTCACATTGTTTGGTGAGTTTACAGTATTTCTTTATTTGGCGCTCGCCCATATCGCTGTTGGTAAGTATGCCGTCTTCTAAAAATCTCTTTTTTTGAATAGCGCGCGTTCTATTAACACGTTCTCTTACCGTTTTAGAGTCTTCTACCACCCCGTCGTCGGTAAGTTCGGCGTACTTAACGTCGTCAACTTGAACTTGCAAGTCTATTCTATCTAACAACGGACCTGAAAGTTTGGCTTTATATTTTGCTATCTGCGCGGGCGAACACGTGCAAACCTTATCTTCCGAGCCGTAGTTTCCACAAGGACAAGGGTTCATGCTACCACAAAGCATAAAGTTTGCGGGAAAGGTAATATTCCCCGACGCCCTTGATACCGTTATAACCCCGTCTTCTAAAGGTTGCCTTAAAGACTCTAATGAAGAACGGTTATATTCTGGCATTTCGTCTAAAAACAAAACGCCGTTATGCGCAAGGCTTATTTCCCCCGGGCGAATATGCGCGTTGCCACCACCCGTTAACGATATAGTTGTAGCGGTGTGGTGCGGACTTCTGAACGGACGGGTAAACACTATTCCGTCTGAATCTTTTAGCATACCTGCAACCGAGTGTATTTTTGTAGTTTCTAATGCTTCGGAAAAAGTCATATCCGGCATTATGGTAGGTATGCACTTTGCGAGCATGGTTTTACCCGTTCCCGGCGCGCCCACGAACAAAAGGTTATGCCCACCCGATACGGCTACTTCTAAAGCGCGCTTTGCTACCGCTTGACCTTTAACGAAAGACAAATCGCTAGAATATACGCTTTTACTATTACTAGCGGAAAAATCCTTCTTTTGAACGGGCTCTATTACCTTTAAGCCCGAAAGGTGATCTATTACCGCTTTAAGGTTTTCCGCGCCGACTACTTGCGCGTTTTCTACGAACGACGCTTCGGTTAAGTTTTCTTTTGGGATTATAAACTTGGTAAAACCTTCGCCCGTTGCAGAAATAAGTATAGGCAATATGCCGTTTATTCTTCTTAAAGTTCCGTCTAGCGAAAGTTCGCCGAGAAAAATAATTCCATCGGTATCCGCTTCTAGTTGCGCGCTTGATTTAAGCACGCCGATAGCGAGCGCAAGGTCTAGCATAGAGCCTTCTTTCTTAACGTCTGCAGGCGCGAAGTTTGCCGTAAGTTTTTTAGTTGGCACAAGCCTTCCGCTATTCTTTATTGCAGAACGAACGCGTTCTTTAGATTCCTTTACGGCGGTATCTGCAAGACCGACTATGTCGAAAGACGGCAAGCCGTTATTAACGTCAACTTCCACCGTTACGGGAACGCCTTCAAGCCCTTTTAATGCGTAGCCGAAAATTTTTGCTATCATAATCTTCCCCCAAGAAGAAATATCCCACCACTATAAAATCGTAGTCTATAACATTATATATTATTTTGAATAAAAAGTAAACTTATTAAGAGCAAAAATTACGAGTAATTCTAACGGCGAAAAAATAATAAAAAAAGAACTTACCCACGTTTTTGGATAAGTTCGTTTTCCTTTGTTATCTAGCAAGTTCTGTAACTTTTGCAGCCTTACCGGTTCTTGCTCTGAAGTAGTAGAGTTTTTCGCGACGTACTTTACCACGTCTTACAACCTGTATGTCTGCAACCTTTGGCGAGTGGATCGGGAAGGTCTTTTCTACGCCTACGCCGAAAGAAAGTCTTCTTACGGTAAAGGTTTCGGAAATGCCACCGTGCTTTCTAGCGATTACGATACCTTCGAAAGCCTGTAATCTTTCTCTGTCGCCTTCGATAACTTTTACCATTACTTTAACGGTGTCACCAACGTTAAATTCAGGTATGTTCTGTTTTACGTTTTCTTGATTGATAGCGTCGATTATGCTACTCATTTTGCTTTACCTCCGTTTTATTAAACGTTCATTGTCATCTGTGATTTATTTTTTATGCAAGAGGAACGTCCAAAGCGTGTATTATAATAA
>JAFTIK010000021.1 GCA_017456945.1 Clostridia bacterium | reverse complement strand
GAGTAGTCGAACTCTACGCCCTGACCTATTCTAATAGGACCACTACCTAAAACTATAGTCTTTTCCTTATCGGTTACGATAGAATCGTTAGTGCCCGTGTAGGTAGAATAGAAGTAAGGAATATACGCGCCACTATACAAGGTGTCAACCATCTTGTAAACGGGCTTTATACCCTTTTGCTTTCTAAATGCGTTTACTTCAAGTTCAGTCATCTTCCAAAGTTTAGCGATATACGCGTCACAGAAGCCCATAACCTTGGCTTCTTTAAGAACCTTTTCATCTTTAACGGCATTTTGAAGTTTCTTTTCCATTTCCACGATATCTCTAATACATTCAAGGAAAAGGCTGGTTATCTTGGTGATTTCGTGAACTTTTTCTATGTCGTTAGGTTCACGGCTTAAATATTCTGCTATTGCAAATATGTTATCCGACTTGAACTCCTTAAAATAATCGAGAAGTTCTTGGTTTGTCATATTGTCGAATTTGTGGTGGTAAATGTGGTTTACGCCAACTTCCAAAGAACGTATGGATTTAAGCATACATTCGGAAAGGTTAGAACCTATACCCATAACTTCGCCCGTCGCTTTCATCTGCGTTCCAAGGCTGTTTGATGCAGAAGTGAATTTATCGAAGGGGAATCTTGGGAATTTTGCCACGATATAATCTAGTTTAGGTTCGTGAATTGCAGTAGTGCCTGAAACTTCGATTTCATCAAGCGTCATACCTACCGCTACCTTTGCGGTAACCTTTGCTATCGGGTAGCCACTAGCCTTACTTGCAAGGGCTGACGAACGAGATACTCTGGGGTTTACTTCGATAAGATAATATTCGCTAGAAGTGGGGTTTAAAGCGAATTGAACGTTACAACCACCTTCGATTTCAAGTTCTCTAATAATCTTAATAGCCGCGTCGTTAAGCATTTTAAGATCGTGATCGGAAAGGGAAAGAATAGGCGCAACTACTATAGAGTCCCCCGTGTGTACGCCTACGGGATCTACGTTTTCCATACCGCAAATGGTGATGGCGTTATCCTTTGCGTCACGCATAACTTCAAACTCGATTTCCTTATAACCTTTAACGCTCTTTTCTACTAGTACTTGGTGTACGGGTGAAAGTTTTAGGGCGTTTTTCATTATGATTTCAAGTTCTTCTTCGTTATCGGCAAAGCCACCGCCCGTTCCACCTAAAGTGAACGCAGGGCGCAATACTACGGGATAGCCGATTTTTTCTGCCGCAACTTTTGCTTCTTCTATGCTATAAGTGATTTCCGATTGAATAACCGGTTGACCGATAGATTCGCACATTTCCTTAAAGAGTTCTCTATCTTCCGCCCTTTCGATACTCTTTGCGTTAGTACCGAGAAGTTCAACGTCACATTCTGCAAGAACGCCTTTTTTAGCGAGTTGCATTGCAAGGTTAAGACCCGTTTGACCGCCAAGCCCCGGAATTATAGCGTCCGGTCTTTCGTAACGGAGAATTTTGGCTACGTATTCTAGCGTTAAAGGTTCCATATAAACTTTATCCGCTATGGTGGTATCCGTCATAATAGTTGCGGGGTTAGAGTTTACGAGTATTACTTCGTAGCCTTCTTCTTTAAGCGCTAAACACGCTTGCGTGCCTGCATAGTCGAATTCCGCCGCCTGACCGATTACGATAGGGCCACTTCCGATTACCAAAACTTTCTTAATATCCTTTCTCTTAGGCATATTCTTTTCTCCTTATTCCTTTTAATATGTGTAGCCGAGATTATTTTTCCCAGACTTTATTACCGTTAACAAAATTTAATAGGCACTCACCGTAAACTTTCATACCCTTAAACGGGGTGCTTTTACCCTTTGATTTAAAGTTTTCGGGGTCGATTTCATACTCTTTTTCAAGGTCGTAAACGCATAGGTTTGCTACCCCGCCTTCCTTTATGCCGTACTCTAAATCAAACCTTTTCAAAGGCGCGTCGCTCATAAGTTCTATTAGTTTTTCTAGCGTGATTATTCCCGTATTTACAAGTTTAGTGTATAGAACGGGAAACGCCGTTTCCAAACCCACGATACCGTTTATGCTGTCTTTTAGCCCCTTGCTCTTTTCTTCTTTAGAATGGGGGGCGTGGTCGGTGGCTATCATTGAAAGCGTTCCGTCCTTTATCCCTTCTATAAGCGCAAGCCTATCTTCTTCAGAACGGATCGGTGGATTCATCTTAAAGTCACCAGACTCTTTTAAGTCTTTATCCGAGAAAACTAGATAGTGCGGACCTGTTTCTGCTGTTATATCCACGCCTTCTGCCCTAGCCTTTCTAATAACTTCCACGCTTTCCTTTGCTGAAACGTGGCAAACGTGATACTTAACGCCCGTTTGTTTAACTAGTTCTATATCTCTTTCTATCTGTTTATATTCGCTTGCTGAACAAATACCTTTATGACCGTTTCGTTTAGCGTATTCCCCGTCGTGTATATACCCGCCTTTAAGAAGTTCGTTTACTTCGCAATGGGCAACTATGGGTTTATTTAGCGATTTGGCAATCAGCATTGCCCTTTTCATCATTTCATCACTTTGAACACCCCTACCGTCGTCAGAATAAGCGATTGCCATATCTTGCATACCGATAAGGTCTGAAAGTTCTTCACCTTTCTGCCCGACCGTTCTCGAACCGTAAGGATAAACGTTTATAACCGCATCCTTTTCAATAATATCGCATTGAACTTTTAAGTTTTCTTTACTATCTGGAACGGGGTTTAAGTTGGGCATAGAAAAAACGGTTGAGTAGCCTGCAGAAGCGCCGGCTTGCGTGCCCGTTTTAATGGTTTCTTTATAAGAAAAACCCGGCTCGCGAAGGTGCACGTGCACGTCTGCAAAACCGGGGAAAATAAATTTATTTAAACAATTGATTTGCAAAAGAGAAGATGACTCCTTAACAGAAGAAAAAGACACCTTACCATTTAAAATCGCCAAATCTGCTTTAACGAATTTTCCGTTATGATATACCGTTCCATTCTTCAGTATGCAGTCCATAATATCTCCTTACAAAAATAAAAAGCCTTGTATAGACCAAGGCTTTAAGAGTACAATATTTGCGTATAAATATACCGTTATAACCTTGTCGGTCTCTCTGTACCGATTTAAAGATTTACCGTAACTTAGAATAACATTTAAATACCGCGTTTGTCAAGGAATACTTATAACATTTTTAAACGTTTAAAATATTATTTTAAATATGCTTATTATCTGTTATATTTTTCCGTTAGATTTTTTAGATAGTTAAGCGCCTTTTTATTAAAGTCGGATTTATTAAAAATTACCGACCAGTTAAGTTCGCTTACCTTGCCCGGCTCGTTTATTCTATAACCTGACCCCAACCCTAAAAGGTCTTGCCAAGGCATTATAAATAACTTGGATTTACTGCTAAACCCTAGTTTAATTATGCTTTTTACTAACCCGTCGGTCGTATCTACTTCCCCGTCTAGCCCCGCTTTAACTAAGCTTTCTTTAACACCTTGAACAAGGTTGTTTTTATCCCACTCGCTAGCGCCGTCGATAAGCCCCCTTAACGTGTCGTTATCGTGCGTACCCGTGTAGCAAACGGAATTTTCCGTTAAATTTTCGGGTAGATATAGGTTGCCCTTATCACCGTTAAAAGCAAAGGAAAGAATTTTCATACCTGGGTAGCCGACGTCTTTTAACAATTCCCTTACCCCGTCGTCTATAATACCCAAATCTTCTGCGATAATTCTATCCTTATCCACCTTTTGGTGTATTGCTGAAAAAAGTTTGTCGTGCGGAACGTCTATCCACTCGCCAACCTTGGCGTTTTCCGCCCCGTATTCCACTTCAAAATAACGGTCTAACCCCCTAAAATGGTCTATTCTAACGTAATCGTAGATGGTTAGCGCCTTTTTTAGCCTTGCAGTCCACCAAGAAAACCCGTCCTTTTCGTGTTCAGAATAATCGTAAACGGGGTTGCCCCAAAGTTGACCTTCTGCGCAAAAATAATCGGGGGGAACACCCGCAATTTTTTTAGGCGTAAAATCTTGGTGAAGTTTATAAAGTTTAGGGTTTACCCAAACGTCAACGCTATCTAGCGCGACGTAAAGTGGCATATCGCCCATAATTTTTACGCCCTTTTGGTTGGCGTATTTTTTGAGTTTTAGCCATTGTTTTTTTGCCGTGAACTGTATAAATTGCCAAAACTCTATCTCGTCAATATAGTTTTCCTTAAAGGCTTTCAACGCCTTTTTATCGCGATATTTATACTTATCTTCCCACTCGTAAAAGTGTTTTTGACCGCTTTCGTATTTCAACGCCATAAAGAGCGCGTAGTCGAGCGATTCTTTCTTTTTTAGGTATTTTTGAAATTCTTGATTTTGCCTATCAAAGCGTGAAAACGCCTTTCTTAACATAGGATAGCGAACTTGGTAAAGACTGCCGTAATCTATGCGCGCGCTATTAGAAATGGAAAAGGAAATTTCCGATTTGTTTAATAGCCCTTCTTCAACCAAAAGTTCGGGCGAAATAAAGAACGGGTTAAACGACTCTGACGAAACGGACGAATAGGGCGAGTTGCCAAGCCCCGTTTGAACGAGTGGCAAAATCTGCCAAACTTTCTGTTTAGCATAAGCAAGTTTATCTATAAATTCGTACGCTTGTCTGCCAAAATCGCCCACGCCGTATTTACTCGGCAGAGAGAATATCGGCATCAATATTCCACTTTGTCTTTGCATTGTTAGTATTCCTTTTCTTAAAGTATAAATCCGCCGTCTGCAGTAATGATTTGCCCTGTTATAAAGTTTGCGTTTTCGCTACCTAAAAAGTAAATGAGCTCGGCAACTTCTTCCGGCTTACCAAGCCTACCCAAAGGCGTTTGGTCTTTGAGTTCGTTTATTTCTTCTTTATTAAACCTGCCGTTCATTTGGGTATCTATTACCCCCGGGCAAACGCAGTTGACTAAAATACCGCTTGGAGCAAGCTCTTTTGCTAGCGCCTTAGTATAGCCGATCATTGCAGACTGTGAAGCCGAAGACCCTACTTCCATACTTGCGCCAGACTGCCCCCAAATAGAAGATACGTTTATTATTTTGCCCGTTTTGCGCTCTATCATACCACTTAAAAATGCGTTGGTTAATAGGTAGGTAGATTTAACGTTTACGTTAAAAAGTCTATCCCACTCGGTTTCGGTAGTATCGGTTATAAGTTTATATAGCCCTGCGCCCGCGTTGTTCACGATAACGTCTATATGCTTAAAACTAGCCTTTACCTTTTCCACCATTTCTTTTACCGAATTAGGCATGGAAAAATCTGCTTGAACGGCAAAAATCGAGCCCGTTATTCCTTCTTTTTCAAGTTCCGAAACAAGGCTTTCAACACCTTTAAAATTTGAGTTGTAATGGGCGATTACGAAGTAGCCGTTTAATGCGAACTTTTTTGCCGTTGCCCTGCCTATTCCGCTACTTGCGCCCGTTATCAATGCTATTTTCATTTACTCTTACTCGTGAAATACCCGCAAATTGCTTTGCGGGTATCTTGCTTTTTATTTATTTGGTTATGAGCCTTTAACTCTTTCCATGTATTCGACCGTTCTGGTGTCAACTCTGATGAGTTCGCCTTGTTCAACGAACATAGGAACTTGAAGTTTCGTGCCCGTTTCCAAAATCGCTTCTTTAGTAGCGTTGGTTGCGGTGTTGCCCTTTACGGAAGGATCTGCTTGAGTTACTCTTAAGGTTACGAAGTTTTCGCAATCAACCGAGAACGCTACGCCCTTAAAGAATCTTACGATTACGGGGTCGTTTTCCTTAATCCATTTGAGCGCGTCTTCTACTTGGTCGTAGTTTAGCGGAATAAGGTTGAATTCTTGGTCCATAAAGTAGTAAAGTTCGCCGTCGTTGTAAGAATAGGTCATGTTTCTCGTTTCGATAGTTGCGTCTTGCAATTTTTCGGTCGGGTTCCAAGTTCTTTCCAAAACCTTTCCGTCGATAACGTTCTTCATCTTGGTTCTTACGAACGCTGCGCCCTTACCTGGTTTTACGTGTTGGAAATCTACGATAGTCCAAACCGAACCTTCAAATTCAAAAGTAGAGCCTTTTCTGAAATCACCTGCTAACATAATATTTTTCTCCTTAAATTGTTTTCTATAATTATTTTTTTATTTTTATCAATTTTTTATCGTCGTCGTACAAACGAACTGCCTTACCGCCTTTTATCGCCACGGTATCTTCAAGTCTTATACCCAACTCCCCGTCAATATACACGCCCGGTTCTACGGTAAATACCATATTTTCCGTTAGCGTATCGCTAGTTCTTGGCGACAAGGTGGGAAATTCGTGTATTTCTAGCCCTACGCCGTGCCCTAAACTGTGGGTAAAGTATTCGGCTAGGTTTTGGCTTTTAAGATAATCCCTTGCGAAAGCGTCTGCAACGCAAGTTTTATCGCCGACTTTAATATTTTCTAAAGCGATAAGGTTTGCATTAAGAACGGCGTCGTAACACCTTATAAACTTTTCGCTAGGCTCGCCGAAGAAAACCGTTCTTGTTAGGTCTGAACAATATCCGTTAACCTTGCAACCCGTATCGATAAGTATAGCCGTGTTATCCGTTAACGGCGTATCGCCCGTTTCGTGATGCGGTACTGCCCCGTTTGAGCCGAACGCTACGATAGTATCGAACGCAGGACCTTCCGCCCCGAGTTTGAGCATTTCGTTTTCTAGAGCGTTTTTAAGTTGAAGTTCAGTTATACCGACTTTTACATACTCTAAAGTATTGTAAAACGCGCGTTGAATAATTTCGCACGCCTTTTTTACGCTTTCTAGTTCAAACTCTTCTTTAATAGCACGCTTTTTTATTATAAACTCTTTTCCGTTGAGAAGTTTAACCTTTAATTGCCTATACCTTTCAAAATCGGTAAGAGTGGTCGTATCGTAATCTAGATAAAGTTTCTTTATGCCGTTACTTTTTAAGAACTCTTTTATATCGCCGAGCCCCGAATAGAGTTTTGCGCCAACGCCCACTTTTGCAAGTTTATCTTTGGCTTGATAAAAATACCTAGCGTCTGTAAAACAAGTGGAATTAGAACAAATTATTAGATAACCTTCGGCAATATCAGTACCCGTAAAATATTTACGAAGTAAACGGTCGGTTAAGAGCATACCGCTCTTTTGGGGTAGAAAATTTATCATTACTTATTTATTTTACCAAAATTTTATATATAAGTCAATTATCACGGTATATTTTTTGCATTTTTACCGCGTCAATATCTTGCGTTCCTGCAGATTCGCAGATTACGAACGGCTCTAATTCCTTTTCTTTAAGCACTTTTGCTAGCGGTGTAAAGTCCGGCCCGTAATGCTCGTCTTCAAAAGTAAGGTGTTTTACTTCGCCTTTTGCAGAATATTCTATCTTGGAAAAGTGGATATGGAAACCCTTCATCTTTTCATACCCTAAAGAATTTACCATATAGGTCAAACGCTCTCTATAATCTTCTTGGGCTTTTAGGCTACCAAATTCCCTAGCGTTAACGTGCCCGAAATCTACGCAAGGTATATACACCTTGTCTATTTTGCACATTTCAACAACTTCTTCAATAGTGCCTATCTGACCGAGTTTACCCATTGTTTCGGGGCAGAAAATTAAGTCGTCTAGCCCATTTTCGTAAATTTTATCCCTTAAAGCTTTAAGTCTTTCAATGGTAAGTTCAACGGCTTTTTCTCTACTCTGCTTACCTTGGCTTGCAGGGTGAAAAACCAACCTTTTACCACCTAATAGTTTTAGTTTTTGCGCAGACTGCAAAACGTAGCCGTAAGATTTTTCCACCATTTCGGGGTCGGGGTTGGCAAAATTTATGTAGTAGGGCGCGTGAACGCTTATTTCCACACCGTTATCCTTGAACGCCTTGCCTATTTCCACGGCGCGTTCGTCGCTCATATTCACCCCACGACCAAAGGAATATTCAAAGCAATCTAGCCCCAAATCTTTTACCCATTTAGCCGAGTCTTCGCTATTTTTTAACCCTGCTTCGTAAAACCCCAAAGAGTTTCCGCTTGGCCCGAATTTAATCATAATTCCCCTCCGTTACGGCAATTAAATCGCGATTTAACTGCTTTTTTAGGTCTTCTACCCGTTCAAACTTAAATATCTTGCGCATAAACGCATCAAAATACAAGGTTACGCGCTTTCCGTAAAGGTCGCCGTTAAAGCCGATAACGTGCGCTTCTACCACCTTTTCATCTAGCCCGAAAGTGGGGCGAGCGCCGTAGTTTATTATGGTGGAATACACCTTGCCTTCTAGCCGTATATGACCTTTATACACCCCGTCTGCAATGCGGAATTTTTTGTTGGAAAGTTTGATATTTAGAGTGGGAAAACCTAGTTTTTTGCCCACTTTTCTATCTGAAAAAACTTTGCCCGAAACCGAATAAGTTCTATCCAACATTTGGTTTGCGCTTGCCACGTTGCCTTGGGCGAGTAGCGCTTTTATTCGGGTTGTGGAAATCTTTTTTTCCGCGTAATTTACGGTGTCTGCCACCGTGTAAGTTTGATTGCGCTCTTTAGCGTATTCGGCTAGATATTCTTTATCGCCCGCGCCTTTAGCGCCAAACTTAAAATCTGCCCCGCTCACGTAGTGGCAAATATTATATTTTTGGTTAAGATAATCTAAAAATTCCCTTTTCGTAAGGGATAAAAACTCTTTGGTAACTGGCGCAAAAAACACTTGGTCAGCGCCGAAATCCGTAAGAATTTTCAAGCGTTCTTCCGCCGTGTAAACGGAAGTATCTTCTTCGCCCGAGAAAAAGGCTTTTACATTGCTTTCAAAAGTGAACACGACAAAGTTAGCGCCTTCTTGCAAAGCCTTTTGCTTTGCTAAATCAAGCACTAGTCTGTGTCCTTTATGCACGCTGTCAAAGTAGCCCAGCGCAATTACAGTTCTTTTATCTGACATACGCGTTAATCTTTAATCTGCCATTTTCCGCAGTACCTACGCCCCAAAATTCTTCTTGATTATACACGCTATAAATTCCGTCTTCAAACCCGTAATCTTCGTAAACGCCGTCTAGTATTTTTTGCGCTTGTTTCGCCGTTAGTTTAAGGGTGGGGAAATTAAGGGCTATCTCGGACGGTAAAAGGTATTTTTCCGCATCTTTTGAATTGATGAAATCTTCCACCAAAACGCCGTTTCCCAAACTGAAAACACCGCTTTTAGAACGGCAAAGACTGCTCATAGTACCAACCGTACCGCACGCCAAAGCAATATCTCTTGCAAGCGAGCGAATATACGTTCCACCCTTACAGTCAACAGTAAACGCAAACTCGTCTTCACCCGTTTGCTCGGTACATTTTATATCTAAAATGGTAACTTTTTTTGCTTCTAGGGTAAAATCTATCCCTTTTCTTGCGAGTTGATAGCCACGCTTTCCGTCAATACATTTTGCCGAGTATTTTGGGGGAACTTGGTCGATTTCGCCGATAAAACTATCTAAAACCGAGCGAATTTGTTCTATAGTAGGAACGACCGAAGTAGTTTCGGTGGTTTGCCCCGTAACGTCTAGCGTATCGGTAGTAAAACCGAAACGGAATTTTGCTAAATAGGTTTTATCTTTATCTAACAAATACTGAAAAAGGCGTGAAGTTTTACCCACGCCGACGGGCAGAACACCGCTCGCCATCGGGTCAAGCGTGCCCATGTGTCCACAAGGAACGTTAAATTTTTTCTTTATCGCGCCGACGGCGTAAGCCGAACTCATGCCTTCGGGTTTGATAAGGTTAATAAAGCCTTTCATTATTATAACTCGGGTAATTCTCTCGTAACGGCAAAGTGCAATCTGTCAACGACTTCTTCGTATTCGCCTTGGATTTGGCAACCACTTGCCTGCAAATGCCCGCCCCCGCCGAAACTTTGCGCAACCGCGTTTACGTTTGCCGTTTTTGAGCGAAGGCTAATTTTATACTTGTTCTTTGCAATTTCCATTACGCTTGCGCCTATTTCAACCGTATCCACGCCCATTAAAAAATCTATAAAACCTTCGGTTTCTTCGGGCTTTGCATTAGATTTTTCTAAATCTTCTAAACGAATTGTTAAAACTGCAAACCTATCTTCTTCAAAATAGCGAATTTTAGAGGTTACCAAGCCGAAAAGTTTTGCCCTTTCTTTAGTTTGCTTGTTAAAATTATGATAGAAAATCTCGGTAAAATCCGCGCCCTTTTCCTTTAAGGTGGCAGCCGTTTCAAAGGTAAACGGCGTTACGTTATTGTGCCTAAAACCACCCGTATCCGTAACCAAGCCCGTGCCTAAAAGATTTGCTATCGAAGGCGTAATTTCCACGCCCATTTCCTTTATTATAGAAAAAATATTTTCGCAGTTGCTAGCGTTATCTTGAATATAGTTGTATTTAGCGTAGCCACTTGAAATATGATGGTCTATATCGTAGGTGTTTTTATGCTTTAAAAACCCTTCTGCAAAACTGCCCAAACGGGTTGCGTCGGCGCAGTCGATTGCGATTAGAGCCGTGTATTCGTTTAAGGGTTTCGTGGGCTCTTTTAATACGCTAGAAAATTCTTTTAAAAAAGAAAATCGCGCGGGAACGGTATCTTCGCCTCGTGCGTCCACCCGAAGTCCGCGCGATTCGAGTGAAAGTGTAAGCGCAAGCATTGACCCTAACCAATCCCCGTCCGGACGGACGTGGCAAAAGAGCGCCACTTGCTTTTCGCATTTTAGTTTTTTTGCGAGAAGGCTTAAATCAATCACTTTTGTTCTCCTTGGTTTATTCTTTTGAAAAGTTTTTCCATTTTATCCCCGTATTCCATAGAGTCGTCGTCTAAAAAATGAAGTTCGGGAACGGTGTGCGCGCGTATAACCTTTGCAAGTTCAAAGCGGATTTTTTTAGCATCCGCCTTGATTGCTTCAAAAGTTATCTGCTTTTTTTCGGGATTAGTGGAAAATACGCTTACGAAAACTTTGGCGTGCGATAAATCTTTGCTAGCATCTACCCTTGTTATCGAAAACATTTCGGTAATGAGTGGGTTTTTGAGTTTTCTAGTAATTATCGTGTAAATCTCCTTTTGGAACTCGCCGTTAAGTCTTTCGTTTCTAGAAATCTTTGCCATTATATTTTAGTTTCCTCTACTTGATAACATTCGATAAAGTCGCCGACCTTGATGTCGTTAAATCTCTCGATAGAAATACCACATTCGTAGCCTTGTGCAACTTCTTTAACGTCGTCTTTAAATCTCTTGAGTTGGTGAACGTCTCCTTCACAAATCATAACGTCGTCACGGTAAATACGTAGTTTGCCGTTTCTGCTAATCTTACCTTCAACGACGTAAGAACCTGCAACCTGACCAACGCCTGAAATCTTAAACACTTCTCTAACTTCTGCTTTACCAAGATAAATTTCGGTAAACTTGGGCGCGAGCATACCTTTAAGAGCGCGTTCTACGTCTTCAATCGCTTCGTAGATAACTCTGTAAAGTTTAATATCTACACCACTACGTTCTGCTATTTGTTTTGCGTTAGAATCTGGGCGAACGTTAAAGCCGATAATGATTGCGCCCGAAGATTCTGCGAGCATGATATCCGTTTCTTTAATAGCGCCTGCAGCCGCGTGAATAACGTGTACTTTAACTTCGTCGTTAGAAAGTTTTTCAAGCGACTGTTTAACCGCTTCAACCGAGCCTTGAACGTCTGCCTTAACTATAATGTTAAGACCTTTCATACCGCCTTCGGCAATCTTATTGAACACGTCGTCAAGCGTAACCGTTTGCGATGCTTTGAGCATGGTTTCTCTTTCTTTATTCTTTCTTTCTTCTGCAACGAGTTTAGAAAGTTTTTCTTGTTCTACTGCGTAAAGGATGTCGCCTGCGTTAGGAACTTCATCAAGACCCATAATTGATACGGGGGTTGAAGGACCTGCGGAAGTTACTCTTCTACCCTTATCGTCAACCATTGCTCTAATCTTACCCGTAACCGTACCAACGACTACGCTATCAGATACTCGAAGCGTACCGTTCTGAACGAGTATGGTTGCAATCGGCCCTTTGCCTTGGTCGAGTTTTGCTTCTATAACTACACCCTTTGCCTTTCTATCGGGGTTTGCCTTGTATTCTTTTACTTCTGCAAGTAAGTTGATGTTTTCTAAAAGGTTATCGAAGCCTTCGCCCGTCTTTGCAGAAACTGGACAAAGTATAGTATCTCCACCCCATTCTTCAGGCAACAAGCCGTTATCGGTAAGTTGGGTTTTAATTCTATCTATATTCGCTTCGGGTTTATCTATCTTGTTAATTGCTACGATAATCGGAACGTCCGCCGCCTTAGCGTGGCTTATCGCTTCGATAGTCTGTGGCATAATACCATCGTCTGCAGCAACGACTAAAATTGCAATGTCGGTTGCTTGCGCGCCACGAGCACGCATAGCCGTAAACGCTGCGTGACCCGGGGTATCTAAGAAGGTGATAACTTCGCCACCTGCAGTTACTTGGTATGCGCCGATATGTTGGGTAATACCACCCGCTTCGCCTGCGGTTACGTTAGTCTTTCTAATTCTATCTAGAATAGAAGTCTTACCGTGGTCAACGTGACCCATAACCGTTACTACGGGCGGACGTTTAACGAGATTTGCAACGTCTTCTTCCATTTCGCCGAAACCTTCGCTCAACACGTCTTCCGCAGTCTTATCGAGTTTAAGTTCAAGTTCAACGCCGAACTCGTCTGCTACAAATGCTGCGGTATCGAAGTCGATAGAGTCGTTTATCGTCTTCATAATACCTTCTTTGAAAAGTTTTTTGGTGATTTCCGCAGCGGTAACGCCTATCTTTTCACTCAATACTTTAAGCGGAATAATTTCGGTAGTGATTACTGCCTTTTCTATTTTTATTACGTTTACTTCAGACGCCTTTTTCTCTTTCTTTACAGGGCGGAACTTTCTGTAACCGCTCTTGTTTTCGTCAAAGTCGTCGATATCAACTTGGTTTTTAATTAGAGCGCGCTTGTTGATAACGTGCTTTTCTTCAAACCTATCGCCACCACCTTGCTTTTTCTTTGCAAAGTTGCGCTTATCGTTACCAGCGTTCGGTAAAACGGGGGGCGCAACGTAAGTGCCTGCGCCTTGGGGTTTTTTGCCCGTGGTAGGACGATTTGCGTTAGGTCTTTCAGTTTTATTAAAGCCCGATCCTTGCGGTCTATCCGTTCTAGGCTTATATTCGCCTTGGGGGCGGAATTCTGCCCTTGGCTTGCGCTCGGGTTTTTCTTCTTTTTGCGGTTTGCCTTCACGGCGAACGATAAAGGAAGGACGGGGCGGAACTACTTCTTGCTTGGGTTCTTCCTTCTTTTCTTCGGGTTTTTCAGGCTCTTTTGCAGGCTCTACTTTTTCTTCTACAACGGGAACTTCTACCACCTTTTCTTCGGGGGCTATAACTTCGGGTTCGGGTTGTTTTTCTTCAACCTTCTTTTGCTTTTTCGCCTTTGGCTTTTCTTCTACTACGGGCGTTTCTTCTTTAACGGCAACCGTTTCGGGCGCGGTTTCTTCTACTTCTACGACCTTTGCCTTTTCTTCGGTTCCTTTAGCCTTTCTTGCAAGAGCCAACTCTTTTAGTTTGCTCTCGAAAGCAGACTTAACTTTTTTAACCGAAGTTTCCACCGTGGTAACGCCGGTTAAAAGTTCTGCCATTTTCCCGTTTGCAATTATTTCTTTAGCTTTCTGAATACTATCTTTACGCATTACGTTCTTTTCAGCCATTTCTTACTCCTAAAAAATCCTTACTCTTAAATACTTTTCCGAATTATCGGTTACGGCTTTTGCTAAACTTTGGTCGGTTATTGCCATAACCTTTGAATTATCTCTGTGCGTGAGTTCTGAAAGGGGTATTCCCACCGTTTCCATTAAGGGCGCGCCGAGTTTTTTCGCTAGTTTTTGACTTTCTTTTTTAGTGTTTTCAGACGCCGTTTCGCACACTATTACGAGATTTGCCTTTTTTAAGGTTGCAACCGCGTTAGTTCCTATTTTATATTTGCCCGCGCGCATTGCAAACCCTATAAAAGTTATTAGTTTCCCTTTATTTTCCAAGGAACTCCTCCATTATACCGTCGTAAACCGAGTCGGGAACTTGCATGGAAAAAGCGCGGTTTAACAATTTGCCTTTTTTAAGTTTTTTACCGCACTCGGGGTCGTTGCAAATATACGCGCCCCTGCCGTTAAGTTTACCCGTTCGGTCTAGTTTTATTTCTTCGCCCGATTTAACTATTCTTACAAGTTCTTTTTTGGGTTTATTAGCCTTGCAAGCAATGCAAGTTCTCATCGGTATCTTCTTTTCCATTTTTTATCCTCGGAATTATTCTTGGATTTCAGTTTCTTCAGCGTAGTCTTCTTCGCCGAATTCTTCCTTTGCAACCGTTTCGCTCTTAACGTCTATCTTCCAACCGGTAAGTCTAACTGCAAGTCTTGCGTTTTGACCACTTCTGCCGATTGCAAGCGAAAGTTTATCGTCGGGAACAACGGCGATTGCGCTGTCGTCACCCGTTTGCATTACTTTTACTACGCGCGCGGGTGAAAGCGCTCTCGAAATGTATTCGAGCGGATTTTCACTCCACGGAATAATATCTATCTTTTCACCGCCGAGTTCTGCCACGATAGCGTTTACTCTTGCGCCCTTGTTACCTACGCAAGCGCCGATAGCGTCAACAGACGGGTCTTCGCTATAAATTGCGATTTTGGTTCTTTGACCTGGTTCACGAGCGATTGATTTAACGGTTACTACGCCAGACTTAATTTCGGGAACTTCGTTTTCAAAAAGACGTTTAACCAAGCCGTTTGCCGTACGGGATACGATAATTTGCGCGTTTTTGCCCGTGTTCTTAACGCTCTTAACGTAAACGTTAAGTTTTTGGTTAACTTCGTACTTTTCACCTACGACTTGGTCTTTGGGAAGAAGCACGCCTTCGATTTGATGGCCAGCGATTTCCACGTAAACCATACCGTCTTCTACCCTACGAACGGTACAAGTCATAAGTTCGCCTTCTTTATCTTCAAACTCGCTTACGGCGTTATCGCGTTCGATTTCACGAAGTTTTTGAACGAGAATCTGCTTTGCCGTTTGAGCGGCGATTCTGCCGAAACTCTTGGACTGAATTTCTACCGACACTACGTCGCCAACCTTGTAACTCTTTTTAATCGTTTGCGCTTCTTCAAGAGTAATTTCCTTATCGGGGTCTGCTATTTCTTCAACTACCGTGCGCACGCTATAAATTTTAATGGTGTGCTTGTCGGGGTTAAGTCTTACTTCTACGCCCGAAGCCGTGCCCGAGTGCTTTTTGTACGCTACTACGAGCGCAGTTTCCAAAGCCGAGATAAATTCTTGGGCGGAAATACCTTTTTCTCTTTCCAAATCTGCAAGCGCTGCAAAGAAATCTTGGTTAATCATTGTTTTCTCCTTAAAATAATTGATAAATATTTTTTATTTCGTTACGGCTTATAGCCTTATAATAACCTTAGTTAAATTCGATATATTCGTTCACTTTGACTACGTTCTTTAAGTCTATGGTAAAGGTGGTTTTATCTACTTTCAACGATATGCTAGTTCCGTTGTAATCGACTAGAATACCGTCGTGAAACTTTTTGCCTTGAATAGAGTTGTAAAGTTTTACTTCTACCCTTTCGCCTATATGGCTTAAAAAATCTTCATCCGTCTTGAACGGCCTATCTATCCCCAAACTAGAAACGTTCAAAGTGTAAGCCTGACCGTAAGTGGGGTCAAGTTCGTCAAGCGGGTCGTTTATAGCGTTGTGAAAAAGTTCGCACGCATCAAGATCCACACCGCCGTCTTTATCTATAAAAATAGTAAGCGCGGGGGCTTTGCCTTGCTTGAATTCCACTTCTACTACTCTAACGCCTACGCTTTCCCCGATAGGCTTACAAAATTCAAGAATTTCAGCGTTGGATTTTACCTTCATTTTCGCTCCTTTTGAGAACAAATTTCTCTACTTATAAAAATATGAGAACGGAAACCCGTTCTCATAAGTCAAGCATAGATCTTATCGTCTTAATAATATTATCATATTATTCAAGTTTTTGCAAGCGTTT
>JAFTIK010000020.1 GCA_017456945.1 Clostridia bacterium | reverse complement strand
GAAACTTTGACAAAAGTTCATAATTTCATTATCGCTCTTGCCCTTGGGGTCGAAGTCCGAACCACCCTTACCGCCACCCATAGGAAGAGTGGTAAGACTGTTCTTAAAGGTTTGTTCAAAGCCCAAGAATTTAATGATGCCAAGGTTTACCGACGGGTGAAGTCTAATACCACCCTTGTACGGACCGATAGCCGAGTTAAATTGAATTCTAAAGCCCCTGTTAACGTGGGGTTTACCGTTATCGTCAACCCACGGAACACGGAAAATAATTTGTCTTTCGGGTTCAACTAATCTTTCAAGAACGCCTGCTTCAACAAGGTCGGGTCTTTGATCGATAACCGGTTCTAAAGTAGATAAAACTTCGGTTACAGCCTGAATAAATTCGGGTTCGCCGGGGTTTCTCTTTTCAGTTCTTGCCAAAAGGTCAAGTAAATACGCATTTTTGATCGCCATAATTTTTTTCTCCTTGGAAAATTTTTCTAATCTATTAGATTTTAGCACACTTTCCACCGTTTGCGGTAGAAAATTTTACCTGTTTTTTTAAATTTGTAGATATTTTTTTATTAAAAACACCGTTGCAAGTCAACCACGACGGCGAAAATCAATAGCAACACTAGCCCTATGCCGTGGATAATGCCTTCTACACGACGGTTTAACGGTTTCTTTCTTATCCATTCTATTACCGTAAACACCACTCTCGACCCGTCGAGCGCTGGTATAGGCAACAGATTGAACACGGCAAGATTGACGCCGATTAAGGACGCTATGTTTAATAGATACCTAAACCCACCTATCTTTATAGCGTTTGCAGTTAAGCCTATGGTGGTAACCGTTCCGCCCACGGCGTTAAGTCCAAGCGCGCCAGTAATGAGTTCGCCTAGCACCTTAAACACAGTTCCCGCCAGCCTAAACGAGTAATCGAAACTTCTGCCCAGCGTTTGAAAAAAGCCGAGTTTAACGTAGGTGGAATATAGCCCGCTATTAGCCAAAGCCCCTTCCGCATCACTTTCAAAGTATATGCCGAGCGCAGATAATAGACGATCGTAATCTTCCATATTTTTAAAGTCGGTATGCGTTCTTAATTGTAGGGTAAAGGTAACGTTCTTTCCACCACGGCGAACGAGCGCGGAAACTTTATCCCCCGCTTTCTTTCCCGAAATTGCGTTCATAAGGTCGGTGGTAAGATAGATGTTTTTACCGTTAATCCCTAAAATCACGTCCTTATCACGAAAACTGTTCTCTACAGAAATTTCGGGTGGAAGTTCAGCCGTCTTATAAGCGACTAACGACGGTTGTCCGTACGCGGAAAACATTATAACTATAAGAAGAAGGGCGAAAAGAAAGTTCATAAACGCGCCAGATATTAGCACGATTATTCTTTGCCAAGGCTTTTTATTGTTGAAAGCCGTTGGGTCTTCGTCGTCCTTATCTTCCCCCTTAAACGCGCAGAAACCACCGATAGGCAGAGCGCGTATGGAAAATATTTCGCCGTTATTTTTCTTTTTTGAAAAAATTTTTGGGCCAAACCCGATTGCAAATTCTTCTATGCCGAACTTGAAAATCTTGCCCGCAATATAATGCCCGAGTTCGTGCACGGTAATCATTACGAGTAAGACTAGTATGGCTAATAGGATATACCCTATAAAAGACATAGTTCCCCCGAAGGATGCTAATAAATTAAAATTCATTATTGATTAAATAGTTCCTTTACGTATTGACGGGCAAATTCGTCGGCTTCTTTCAAGTGATCAAAGTCAACGTGATGCCCACCGTCGTGCGCTTGCAACGCCCCGTACATTCCTTTATAAATATCGTTAAACCCGATTTTGCCTTGCAAGAAATACTTAACAGCCATTTCGCTTGCAGCGTTTGCCACCGCAGGGTAATCCCCTCCTTGCTCGCCTGCCGTAAGCACCAAATCAAAGCAAGGAAATCTATCGTGGTCAAGTTCTTCAAAGGTAAGCGTTTTAAGTTCTGCAAAGTTAAGGCTATTTACTGGCGACTGTATGCGCTCGGGCGCGCAAAGCGCAAGCGCTATCGGCAGTTCCATTGACGGATAACTCATCTGCGCCATTACAGACCCGTCTAAAAACTCTACCATAGAGTGTATGATGCTTTGACGGTGAATTATGACGTCTATATCCTTAAAACTTGCGTTGTAAAGCCATTTTGCTTCAATCACTTCAAACGCCTTATTAACGAGCGTAGCGCAATCTACAGTAATCTTTGCGCCCATATCCCAGTTGGGGTGTTTAAGCGCGTCTTTAGCCGTGGCTTTTGCAAGTTGCTCTTTGGTATAATCTCTAAACGCGCCACCGCTTGCCGTAAGTATTATCTTTTTATAAGGGGTGCTATAATCGAAGTTAAGCGCCTGCCATATTGCCGAATGCTCGCTATCTATCGGGGTAATTCTAACCCCTTTTTCCTTTGCTTTTTGCATAACGAGTTCGCCGCCGACGACTAAACTTTCCTTGTTGGCGAGAGCAATATCTTTGCCCTTTTCTATGGCTTCAAGCACGGCTATAATGCCTTTAAAGCCCGTTAGAGCCACCACTACGATATCTGCGTTATCGATTATAGCAGACGTGAAAGCATCTTCACCGAAAAAGTATTCTGTGGTTTTTGGTAGTTCGCCGTTACAAGTAGTACCAAGCGTTGCTACTTGCGGATTAAATTCTTTTACTTGAGAAAGCCAAAGTTCGGCGTTGTTGCCACCTGCAAGCGACACCACTTGAAATTTATTTGAGTGACGCCTTACCACCGACAAAGTTTGTCTGCCGATTGAACCCGTGCTTCCTATTAGCGCTATCTTTTTCATTATTGCCTATCCTACCTGAATAAATACTAAAAAATATCACTTTCAAAAACTCGCGCGCAAAATTTGCGCGCGAACTCTTTATACTAATAAAAATACTAAATAAATAAACACCGACGAAAAACTCATTCCGTCAATTCTATCAAGAACGCCACCGTGCCCGGGCAAGATTTTACCCGAATCTTTTACGCCGACCTTTCTCTTAATACCACTTTCAAAAAGATCGCCTATCTCGGTCAGTAACGACGCTATTAGCCCTACGCCCAAGAATAAGAGTACGGGTGAAAAGAAATTTACTTCTGGCTTAACTATAAGCCATACTAAAAGTCCGCCTAAAACACCGCCGACAAGCCCGCCTATAGCGCCCGCAACAGTCTTTTTTGGGGAAAGTTTAGGGCATAATTTTTTGGCTTGTCCCTTTCTTATTTTGTTGTACGCCATACCTATTAAATACGCCATTACGTCGGCGCACGGTGCGATAACGAAAATTAACAAAAGGGCAACGAACCCGTTTTCAAGGTCGTTTGCAAGCAAGGTGGTTAGCATAAGCAAGTTAGGGTATGCAAACGGCAAAACGCTTACGCCGAATTGCTTAAAGCCCGATTTTTTTATAATTGAAACAACGAAAAAAGCAATCGTTAACGCTAGCGTTAAGCCGATATTAAACGCCCAGCCGTAACCGTTAAAGAAACTTTCGCCAACCACGTAAAATGGAACGGATAACACGCCGAATACGAGCGCCGTTGTAAAAGTTCCTTTAATAGCGTAAGGCTTTATCATACGGGCAAGTTCAAACGTGCCGACCGCCGTGAATATATAGGTCAATATATGAAACAATCTTGTATCGACGAATTCCCTTAGCAGAAAAAACCCGACGATAACCAAGGCGTAAATACTG
>JAFTIK010000019.1 GCA_017456945.1 Clostridia bacterium | reverse complement strand
TTTTGTAAACGAACCTGGTGACGTAACCAGTCTTAACACAGACGGACACCTTCGTTCGGTATTCTTCGGTAGAAGCGAAGCAATGACGATTAAAGACGGCGTATTAGACGGTGGCGAATTTGCGCACGTATATTTCGTAGACTGGGATCAAGTAAGAGCAAGAAGACGTCAACTCAACGTAACCGTAATGGGAACGACCGAAAAGATTAACGACAGAAAGTATAACGACGGCAAGGTAGTAAACACTTTGAGAAGATATACCGAAGAAGAAAGAGCAGACGACGTTCACTACAACTTACAGTGGAAGAGATAATATGGGTAAAAATTTACTCGGCGTAGATTTCGGCACAACTTCGCTTAAGGCTTGTCTTTTTGACGAGAACGGGCAGAAGTTGGCGTCCGAATCGGCGCAATACAAACTTATAACTAAAGGCGAATTTATCGAGTTCGACGCAGACGAGTTCTTTAAGATACTCTCAGGCGTGGTAGATAAAATCGCCCAAAAGTTCCCTATCGACGCAATGAGCGTAGATACTCAAGGGGAAACGCTTATCGTTTTAGATAAAGACGGTAAACCTTTAATGAACGCTATTATTTGGCTTGATAACAGAGCCGAAAAACAAGCAAAAGAAATGGAAAAGGCGTTCGGCGCAGAACTTATCTATAATTTTACCGGGCAGGCGGAAACTCCCGCAGGCTATCCTGCGCCCAAAATTCAATGGCTAAGGGAAAACGCGCCCGAAATCTTTAACAAGGCAGACAAGTTCTTGCTTTTAGAAGATTATATTCTTTTCCGTTTGACGGGTAAGTTCGTGGCTTCAAGGTCACTTTATTCCTCTTCGCTTTTGATGAACGTTCACACGGGGGAATATATCCCTGAAATGCTCGATTATCTCGGCATTACAAAAGCCCAACTTCCAGAACTTAAAGAAAGTGGCGAAGTAATAGGCGAATATAAGGGGATTAAAGTTGCTACTAGCGCTCTCGACCAAATTGCAGGTATAACGGGGGCGGGCGTTACTCAAACGGGTATTATGAGCGAAACTACGGGTACGGCGCTTGCAGTTTGCGCGCTTACCGAAAAGTTTCCACCTTACTACGAAGGGCTTAAGGTTTCCGTTTACTACGTTAAAAAGGGCGTTTATTGTCTTTTGATGTGGGCGCCTACCGCAGGCGCAATGTTAGAATGGTTTAAGGGCTCGTTCTGTGAAAACGTAGATTACGGCAAGATAAACGAACTTGCTGAATCCGTTCCCGCAGGTTCTGAAGGGCTTATCTGCGTTCCACATCTTTGCGGAACGGTTATGCCTGAAAACCTGCCTAACGCTAAGGGAGTGTTCTTCGGTATGGAATTAAAGCATCACAGGGGGCACTTTATTCGCGCCATTATGGAATCGGTTGCGTATATGATACGGGAATACGTGGACTTTATGCAAGTTGACGTGTCCGAAATCCGTTCTATGGGTGGTGGCGCAAAGAGCAAACTTTGGTGCGAAATTAAGTCCAGCACGCTTGGCAAAAAGGTGGCAACCCTTAAAGAAAACGAAACGGCGTGTCTTGGTAGCGCAATGTTCGCAGGCGTGGGCATAGGCGCGTTTGAAAGCCTTAAGAGCGCTTCTGATAAGATTATTGCTAAAAATCTTTGTTACGACCCCGTTTATCCCGAGTATAACGAACTTTATAAGAGTTATAAGAAAACAGAAAATAAAATTTTGGAGATTTTTAAATGATGAAAATAGCATTTGCCGGTTTCGGCGAAGTAAATACTCCCGTTGAATTTATAGTTGACAGATGCGCAGCGGCTGCGGAAAGTCTTAAAAAGGGTGGCGCAGAAGTTATTTCTTGTTTCCCCATTTCCGACGACTATGAAGAAAAGGACGTTAACAAGGCGATTGACTTCTTTGAAGGTAAAGATTTCGACGCGCTCGTTCTTTGCGTTGCAGGTTGGATTCCCACCCACGCAGTAGTTAAGATTACCGAACGTTTCCGTGACAAGCCTATGGTTTTATGGGGGCTTTGCGGTTGGATTGAATCTGACGGCAGACTAGTTACCACGGCAGACCAAGCAGGTACGTCGGCGCTTCGTAAGGTTATGAAGGATTTGGGTTACACCTTTAAGTACGTTTATAACATTATCGGCAAGCCGTCTAGGGTAGATGAAGTTCTTACTTTCTGTAAGGCTGCGTCTGCTTACAAACAAATGCGCTCTGCAAAGATAGGGCATATGGGTTACCGTGATATGCACCTTTATGGCACGCTTTTCGACGGTTTGACCTTAAAGAAAACTATCGGCGCAGAAATTGAATGCTTTGAAATGCTCGAAGTAGTTCAACGCGCGGAAAAGATTACCGATTCTGCTATCGACGAAGTTATTAACACAACCGTTAACAGTTGGAAGTTTATGAAGAAAGCAGATATGAATATCGTTCGTCGCGGTGTTTCGTACTATCTCGCGTTAAAGGAAATTATCGACGAAAGAAAATACGTTGCAGTATCCTTAAAAGACGTTGACGGTATGAAGAAACTTTTAGGTTTCCCACCCGCAATGATATTTATGCTTCTTGCAGATAGAGAAGGTATTTGTACTATTCCTGAAAACGACTGTTTGGGCAACGTTACGCAAGCAATGATTAAAATGCTTACCGGTCAAATCGGCGCATACCTTGAATTCTACGAATTCTTTGAAGAAGGCGTTTTGGCAGGCGTTCCCGACTACGTTCCCGCAGAAATCGTTGATGGTGAAGTTACCGTTAGCCCCGAAGCGTTCGGCTTGTTATCACAAGGCGTTCTTAACGTTTCAAAGGTTAAAACGGGTACGGTTACTATGTGTCGTCTTACTACCGAAAACGGCAAATACGTTCTTCACATGGTAGTTGGCGAAGGTACTACTCCGCCCAAGTGGGAAGAAGCAGGTTGGGCACAACCCGCGCCCCAACTTCCTGCGCTTAAAGTACTCTTAAAAGACACCGAAGACTTTACCGATAAAGTTATGGGTCAACACTATATCATTTCTTACGGCGATAATTCTAAGATTATTACGGAATTCTGTAAGATTGCAGGTATAGAAATTATTTAATTATAGGCAGTAAAAGGCACTGTAAAAAGTGCCTTTTTTGCAATTTTAAAAGTATATGAAAAAAGAAATTTTTGGTTATATTGAAAATAATCCTATTTATAAATACACAATTTCCGATGGTAAAATCACGGCGTCCGTGTTGAATTACGGCGCAGTATGGCACTCTTTCGTCGTTTCAGACCAAAAGAAAGGGGATATTGATTTAATTATCGGTTACAAGAATTTAGAAGATTACGTTAACCGTGGCGGTTATTTAGGTGCGATTGTCGGTAGAGTTGCTAACCGCATCGCTTTCGCTCGTTTTACAATGAACGGCAAAACTTACAACCTTTCTAAAAACAACGGTGAGCATTCCTTGCACGGTGGGGAAAACGGCTTTAACCGTAAGATTTGGCAAGAAGTTAAACTGACTGACGACTCGGTAACGCTTAAATATATTAGCGCCGACGGCGAAGAAGGGTATCCTGCGGAAGTAGAAGTTTTCGTAACTTACACGGTTACTGACAACGGCGTTAAAATTGATTATAAGGCAACGCCTAACGGCGATACGCCTTTAGGGCTTATAAATCACGCATACTTTAACCCAAACGGCGAGAACGGTGGGGCGTGTTACGACGTTTTGGTGCAACTTGATGCAGATAGCGTTGTTCCCGTAAACCAAGATCGCGTTGCAGACGGCAAACTTATGAAAGTTGAAGGAACGGTTTTCGATTTTAGAAAGCCGAGAAAACTAGGCGATTTCGTGCATCCTACCGACCCTACTTTGCAAGCGTTTAGGGGGTACGATATTTGTTACGCGCTTAACGGCTCGGGCTTTAGAAAGGTCGGCGAAGTTACGGGGGATAAGAGTGGTATAACGATGGAAGTTTATACCGATATGGAAGGCTTGCAACTATATGCCAGCAGGGTTTTCGTTGGTGTAGAAGGTAAAACTTGTACCCTTTACGAAGGTAATAGTTTTTGCTTGGAAACTCAACACTATCCAAACGCCGTAAACTGCCCTAACTTTCCAAGTCCGTTCGTAAAGAAAGGTCAGACTTTTACTAGTACGACTTTTTATAAGGTTAAATAAAATGAAAAAGATAGTTATAGCGCAGTTCTGCCACGAAACCAACTCGTTTACCCCTAAAAATTATAAATATAAAAATTATAAAGGATAAAAAAAGTTTGCTACCTATGTTTGGTAGCAAACTTTTTTAGTTTTTGAAATTAGTCTTTAATATAACCGATATTGTTAGGTTTATTAGGGTCGAAAGTTAAGTTGCAAATAGAAGCAACCAACTCGTAAATGCCACAAGTAATTAAACCTAAAAAGAAATAAGCCAACGTTCTAGAAGTGTGACCTTCGGGTTTAAGCGAAGTGTGGTTGATAATTATACTGCCTATAAACCCAAGAAAAAAGGTAAGCAAAAAGCGAACTAAATTGTTATTGTCTTTCATAAATTTTTTCCTCCAAAAGTAAACGGTATTTATATTATATGATACAAATTTGTATAAGTCAACTAAAATGATACATTTTTGTATAAAATATAACTATGGAATATGGTTTTAAGGATAATAAAATAGCAGAATTAAGAAAAGAAAAGGGGCTTACGCAACGGCAACTTGCAAAAGAACTTTGCACTAGCCAAGCAAATCTTTCCCGTTGGGAAAAGGGGGTAATTTTGCCAAGCGTGGTTGAGTGTTGGAAAATTGCCGATTATTTTGACGTTAGCATTGATTTTTTGTGTGGAAGAAAAGAGTTTTAAAGCACGGCTTGATGCCGTGCTTTTCGTTTGCAAAAAATTTTTGGTGGTGGTATAATTGTTTTTGTTTATAAATAAAGGTGAAAAGATGTACGCTAGTGAGATAAAAGATTTTACAAAAGGTAATATAACCAAACAATTGATAGTTTTTGCGCTACCGCTATTCTTGTCTAATCTGTTACAAGTAGTTTATAATATGGTCGATATGATAGTAGTCGGCAACGTGCTAGGCAAGGCGGGTATATCAGCTGTTTCCGTCGGGGGCGACGTTTCCAACCTTATGGTGTTTATCGCTATGGGGTTTGCTAGCGCAGGGCAGGTTATTATAGCCCGTTACGTGGGTAGTGGCGAACGTAAGAAGATAGGGCGTTTCGTAGGCACTATGAGTGGCTTTTTAATGGCTTGCGCTATCATTATAAGCGTGTTGGGGCTAGTTTTTCAAGACGGGCTACTGACCCTTATGAATACCCCTAAAGAAGCGTACGACGGCGCAAAATCCTATTCAATGATATGTATGTTCGGGCTAGTGTTTATTTACGGTTATAACTTTTTGTCTGCAGTACTTCGTGGAATGGGCGACTCAAAGCACCCGTTTGTATTTATAAGCATAGCGGCGTTATTAAACCTTGTACTCGACTTATGGTTCGTAATAGGGCTTAAAATGGGCGCGGGTGGGGCTGCGCTTGCAACCGTTATAAGCCAAGGCGCAAGTTTTTTATCTTGCGCAATATTTCTAGTAATAAAAAGAAAGAGCTTTGAACTTGAAATGAAGTTAAAAGACTTTTTCGTTTGGAATAAAAATATGCTAGTCGATTTGATAAAACTCGGCACGCCTATGGCGATAAAGTTTGCCGCTGTGCAAGTGTCTAAACTGTTCGTTAACGGTTGGGTAAACGGCTACGGCGTTGCAGTATCCGCATTTTCGGGCATTTCGCATAAACTAACTAGTATAGCAATTTTAATATCTAACTCAATGAATACGGCAGGCTCTACAATCGTTGGCCAAAATCTTGTAGCAGGCGAGTTCGATAGGGTTAAGAAAACTCTAAAAAACTTGGCGGTGATAACGCTTACTGCATCTGCAATAATGTCGCTAATTATAGCGATTTTCCCCGAAGCCGTGTTCTCGCTATTTACCGATAAAGGCGATACCGACGTATTAGCGCTCGCACGCCCTTACGTGCCGATAGCCGTACTAAACTTTCTTGCAAGCGCTTTACGCGCAATGATGAACGCGCTTATAAACGGTAGTGGAAACTACAAGATAAACTTTGCAACCGCTATATTAGACGGCATTGTTTTAAGAATAGGTTTGGCGTTACTTTTCGGCTTGGCGTTCAATATGCAACATTTCGGGTTCTGGCTTGGGGACGCGCTCGCAGGATTTACACCTTTCTGGATAGGCTTGATATTTTATTTTTCGGGCAAATGGAAAAACTCTGCTAAAAAGAAAACTGAAGAATAATAACGAAAAAAGGCGCTCGACGAGCGCCTTTACTTTTATAAAACTTTTTATTCGGTTTTATCTTTTTTCTTAAACAACGGCTTGTCGCTAGAACAAAGGAACGCGCCGATTATCATTAATCCTAACGCAATAAAGTAGGTATAGGGCGGTAGTTCAAGAAAGATAATTAAAGAAAGCGCCGTGCCGATAAATGGCGCTACTGCGTAGTAAGCGCTAGTTCTAGCCGCGCCAAGTAGGCGTTGGGCTTTTACGTAAAAGAATATGCTTAAACCGTAAGCCACGAAACCAACGGCAAGCACGGCAAACACCGCCCATAATATCGTAACTTTTTCGCCTAAAATCAAGCCGATAACGATAGAGCCAAGCCCCGAACAAACGCCCTTAACGATAACTATTTGAAAGGGGTCTTTGTTAGAAAGGTTACGGGTACAGTTGTTTTCAAACCCCCAACAAACGCAAGCCAACAGAATAAAAAGCGAGCCGAAAGAGAATTTTATATCCGAAAGATTTTCCACCGATAACAACGCGCAAGAAAGGGTTACGAAAACAATTCCTATCCATAATCTAGGGCTAATACTTTCCTTAAAAATAACGAGCGCAATAACGGCGGTTGCAACTATTTCAAAGTTGTTTAGAAGTGATGCGTTCGCAGCCGTAGTACCGTTTAAGCCCATAAGAAGAAATATGGGCGCTGCAATATCTAAAATTATCATTGCCAAGGTGTAAGGAAGGTCTTTTACGGTTAGGCTCTGTTCCGTAATAGCCTTTTTATTAAGTTGTCTAATAGTCCACACTATAAACATACCTACGCCTGCGCCAAGGTATAAAAAACCCGCGGTTAAGGTCGGTGGAATATAATTTAATAAAATTTTTGATAAAGGGGAATTTAGCGCGTAAAGCGCAGCCGCGAGTATCGCCAAAAATATACCGTTAAAATTGTTCTTTTTCATAAAAATAAGTATAGCTTGCGCGCTAAAAAAAGTCAATAAAAAAGCCCGAGAATTTCTCGGGCTAAATTTTATATTCTCGTAATAGATTTAATTACCACGGGGTCGTTAGGAATATCGTCGTACCCACGCCAGTAGTGTGTGGAAACTTCGCTAATTTCTTTAGCGACTTTCAAACTTTCCTTGTCTAACACCTTGCCGAACGCGGCGTATTCGCCGTCAAGATAATCGCAGTCGTCAACGCAGATGAAAAACTGACAAGTAGCCGAGTTCTTAAACATAGTTCTCGCCATAGAAATAACGCCTGCTTGGTGTTTAACGGTGTTTTTAACTCCGTTAGAATCAAACTCGCCTTTTATAGCGGGGTAGGTTGCAGGTTTTTCCCTAAGCCCGTCCCCGTCGTCGGTAAATCCGCCCCCTTGTATCATAAAGTTGGGGATAACGCGGTGAAATATAAGCCCGTTAAAAAACCCGTCGTCAACGTACTTTAAGAAATTTTCTACGCTTAAAGGCGCTTTGTCTTCAAAGAGTTCTAAATCCATGTGTTTGCCGTTTTTAAGTTCTATTCTGATGTTTGCCATAGATATTCTCCTTTAATTCTTCAATCTTGGTGCTATTGTAACATATAAAAATAGCGCGCGCAATACTTTTATGAAATTTTTTGTAATTGTTAAAAAATACTTTATTTAGTTGTAAAAAAATACTCTTTTGATTTTGCAAAATAAAAAAATTTTGCTAATATATAAAAAAAGGAGCGATTATGGAAAGAAAATTTAAATGGGTTTGGAAAAACGAGATTTTCGGTTTTCTAGTAATATTTTTCGGGTCTATTTTGGTTGCAATGGGGTTGCACGTTTTCGTTTATAAAGCTGACTTCGCGCCGAGTGGAATAGACGGGCTTGCAACTATGCTACAATACTTATCCGAAGAGAAGTTCGGGCATAAAATCAACGCGGGTATATTTACTTTTGCGCTAAACTTGCCTTTACTTATAGCGGCGTGGTTTATTTTAAAGAAAAGGTACGTTATCTACACGGTGATTTATACCGTAGTGGTTTCCGTTACTCTTATGCTACTTGCAGAATTTAAGTTTCCACAGTACGATTGCACTATCGAAGGCACTTATAATAGCCACTTGGTTGCTGCTATTTTCGGTGGGGTAGCGCAAGGTTTAACGGGTATTATGCTACGCCTTGGCGGTTCATCTGGTGGCGTTGACGTTATAGGGTGTATGATACAGAAAAAAGTTCCGCATAAAAACGTAGAAAGCATTATAGCGTTAGTGAGTTACGTAGTAGTAGCCATTGCCTTTTTCGTGTACGGCAACCTTAACTCTGTGTGTCTTTCCGTAGTGGAAATTTTCGTTTGCGAAAAGATTACCGCGGTAATATTAAAGTCTAACCGTAGCGCGGTTAAGTTTGAGATAATCACGGATAAAGAAAACGCCGACCAAATAAAGAATATGATAATTTTCGACCTTAAGCACGGCGCAACCGTGTTGAAGGGGCAGGGCGCGTTCACCGATAAGGATAAAGAAATGATTATCTGTCTTATAAACTATCGCCAAATCCCCGAATTTTTGAAGTTCGTAAAGAATATTCCCAACACTTTCATTTATTATTCAGACGTTTCGGGAATAAAGGGCAATTTTGATTTTAATAAAGAAGACGAAACCCCCGAAGACGCAGAGCGTTTAGCGCAGAAACTTAAAGAATTAAATAAAGGAGAAAACTAATGAAAGATTATAGAATAATAGATTTTCATACCCACGTTTTCGACTCGGACGATTTGAATATTTGCACGCATATAGAGCATTGTGATATGAACGCCGAAAACACCAAGCGCGACCTAATGAAACTAGGCGTGGAAAAGGTTTGTGGGTCGGTTGTTTATAAAACGCATAATCCCGCGCCCGATTTTCAGTATATAAAGGCGCTAAACGACAAGGCGTTAGAACTGCGCGATTATTACGACGGGTTTTATATTCCAGGTTTTCACGTTCACCCGAACTTTGTAAAACAATCGATTGCAGAAATCGAGCGCATGCACAAGTTGGGGGTTAAACTAATAGGCGAACTAGTGCCTTATTGTCACGGTTGGTCGGATTATTCGTGCAAAGAGTTTTCCGAGATTTTAGAAGCCGCAGACCATTACGGAATGATAGTAAGTTTACACTCGCACACTAATTACGACGAGCAACGTGTAAAGCAGATGGACGAAATGGTTAAAAAGCACCAAAACATCAAGTTCGTAGGCGCGCATATCTGCGACGGAGCGCTTTTTGAATCCCACCTTAACCGTATGAATTTAAGCGAGAATTATTTGGTGGATTTATCGGGCGGTGGAATATATCGCCACGGCGTTCTGCGCCACGGTATCGACGAGTTCGGGGTGGAAAGATTTTTGTTCGGCTCGGATTATCCTATATGTAATCCCGCAATGTATATCGGTGGGGTTACTATGGATTTCTTGCTTACAGAAGAAGAAAAGCAAAAGGTGTTATACGACAACGCCGTAAAACTTTTAGGGCTATAATTTTTAGAAAATTAAAAACAGCAAAACTTATTTGAGTTTTGCTGTTTTTTTTTATTCTTCGTTATCAGGGGCGGGCAGTTTATCTATCCTAGGAACGCCTGCTTTATTTACCATAGACTTTGGCGGGCGATTAAATCTTCTTTTAAACTGCGTGTAAAAAGTGGTGTAATAATCGTAGCCTAAGTAGTTGGAAACGTATTGTGGTAAAAGACCTTGGTTCAAAAGAGAAAGCGCGTATTGCAACTTTTGGTTTTGAATATAGTGATGCAAGGTAATGCTCATTTTCTGCTTAAAGAAACGGTAAAGGTAAGATTCGCTTATGCCGAGCATGCTAGAAATATCTACTGTGGAAAATTTCTTGGTGATATTTTCGTTAATGTATTTAATTATAGATTGAAGTATTTCGTTGGTCGAACTAGGTTGGGGAATAAGGTGGTATTCGCTTGAAATAAGCGTTTCTACTATATAGTTTATTTCGGAAATTATATCTATAATTTTAGCGATAATTCTAGAATCCTTAAATTTATCAGTACTGCGAGAAAGCGGAAGTATAGACCTAAGCAGTTTTTCCACGTTAGATTTTTCCACTAGCGCCTTTGGAATAATGTGCTGATACAAGTGGCTATTTTGAAAGGGGTAAGATAAATCCACGTTGTTAAGCGAAGGAATAAACGACGGGTCGAACTGCAAAACGATACGCTCGTAGTTAGTGGTTGGGTCAACGTTAATCGTGTGCAATTTTTGCGCGTTAACAACGATAAGGTCACCAGGCGCAAGGGAAAAGGTCAAACCGTCGATAACGTATTCAACGTTGCCTGAAATCAAAAATAAAATTTCTATTCGCCTGTGCGACTCGGTTTTAACTTTAACGTGGTCATCGGAATTTTGTATGGTATGGTGATAATATATTCCGTTTTGCGATAAATAATCTACGTACGATTTAAGCATATTTTTATTATATTATTTTTTAATTTTTTTGTCAATATAAACGATAAAAATTCATAAAACAAAATGTTTATAGTAAAAAATACATATATAAAAAAACGCTTTTTACTATGTAAAAAGAGTAAAAACATAGTAAATTTTGGCAAATAAATATAAAAAAACCCCTTTTAGTTCATAATCTACTATGTAAATGGTAAAAAATACAATTTACAAGCAACTTTTCTTGTGATAAAATTTATAATACGAAAATGTAAGATAGGGGAAAGTCTTTTTAAAATCGGAAAAAAGCAGACGCGTCTGCTTTTGCTTGAAAAAAATTTCAAGCAAAAGCGCAGTCTTGGCGGATTAAAATGATGAAAAATATTACTAGATAGGTTGGTTACTAGAAAATGAAGTTTATAGTTGATGCTAACAAAGCACCAAAAGGGCAACTCATAACCGAAGAAGTTCAACGTCTTATAGACGAGTGTAGTCGTTCGGGTGGTGGTGAAGTGGTTTTCCCTAAAGGGGAATACGTTCTTTCTACGGTTTTTCTTAAGAGCGACGTAACCGTCGTTATAGAAGAAGGCGCGTTGCTTTTAGGCAGTCTTAATTTTGACGACTATTGTTTCGACGAGTTGGTAGATTATACTTTGTATCAAGACGCTTCGCACAGTTTCTTTCATTGTTCAATGTTCGTTGGCGAAAACTTAAAGAACGTAGCGTTCAAAGGAACGGGCAAAATAGATATGCGTTCGGTGTGGGATGAGTTTAATAAGCGAAACATGCACCACAGGGGGGCGAAAACCATTGCTCTTAAATACTGTAACGGCGTTTCTATTAAAGATATAGGCGTTTACAATACCACCGACCTTGCAATTTACTTTGCAGGTTGCGAAAACGTGGTAATAGACGGTGTTAAGATGCGCGTTTACATAGACGGTATTAGCCCGGACTGTTCAAAGAACGTTGTCATAAGAAATTGCGAGGTTGAAAGTGGTGACGACGGAATAGTGTTTAAGTCTTCTTTCACCTTAAATAAGTTTGATATATGCAAGAATATCTTGGTGGAAAACTGCAAGGTTAAAAGCCGTTGTAGCGCGTTGAAGTTCGGCACGGAAACCAACGGTGGTTTTAAAGATATAACCATTAGAAATATAGACGTAAGGGAAACGCGTATTTCCGGCATAGCGATAGAGAGTGTTGACGGCGCTGTTATCGATAATATCTTAATAAGCGATATTAAAATGACTAACGTTTACGCCCCGATATTTATACATCTCGGTAATCGTCTGCGCGCACCCGAAGGTACGGAAGTTGGTTCAATAAGCAACGTAACTATTCAAAACGTTACGGCAGACGGGCCTTACGAGCCATACGAAGCAATTGAAATGAATTACGTTTCCTTCGTAAAGCAAAGTAAAATTCAGTATCCGTGGCTAGGTATTTGCGTGGATAACCCCGAAGATATAGTCAACAAGAAAATTCCCGCTTGGCAAACTACTTCAAACGTGTGCGGGCTTAAAGATAAACCGCTAAAAAATATTACCTTGCGCAATATTAAGTTGAAACTTGACGGTGGGTGTACTGAATTCAACCCCGTAGTTCCCGAAAATGCAAGCGGTTACCCAGAAGTTTACGTTTTCGGCAAAATATTACCTGCAAAGGGCATATATTTTAGATACGTTGACGGGTTGACCTTGGATAACGTGCAAGTTGAAACTTACCGCAACGATATAAGAGAAAACTTTGTTTTCGAGCAGGTTGAAAACTGCAAAATAAATTAAAATCAAATTCCGAAATCGGATTGATAATAAAAACATACGAGGAGAGTAGATTATGAAGAAAATTTTCTCAACATTGATGGCTGTCGTTATGATTCTCGTTCTTGCTATCACCAGCGTTGGCTGTGGTGGCGACACGGGCGTTAAAATCGACAAAACCAAAACCCAACTTTACGTTTCCAACCTAGACTTGGGCGTAGGTAGAAGTTACATTGAATCAATAGGTAAAGCCTTTGAAGAAAAGTTCAAAGACAAGTCTTTTGAAGAAGGTAAAACTGGTGTTCAAGTTCTTTACAACCACAACACCAACATCAACGGCAACGCTTTCTATGAAAGTATGCAAAGCGACCGCGATAACGTTTATTTTACCGAAAACGTTAGTTACTTGCAATACGCGCATAAGTTTATGGACGTTACCGATATTATAAACTCGCCCGCAGTTACTGGGTACGACGTTGCTAGCGATTCTTACACTTACGAAAGCAATACCATTGCATCTAAGATAGATAACGTTATGCTCACCTTCCTTAATAGGGGTACTGAAAGCGCCCCCGTATATAGAGCATTCCCGTTCTATCTTGCTATTAAGAGCGTAAACTACAACGCTGACCTTTGGAACGAAAAGAACTTCTATTTGGCAAAAGGTGGCGCGCCTAGCGAATACGTTGCGCTAACTATTGCTGGAAAAGATAATTTTGCAAACAACGCTGAATATCAAGCGGCTCTTACAACTGCAAAACAGAACTACGAAATCGAAATGGCTAAAATCAAAAAAGGCGAACAGTCTCAGACTTGGACTTTCGTTGATGCAAACGGCGTTTTCACCATAACCGACGAAAACGGTAATAAAACTGGTACTATGGATTTAGGTTTGTCCGCAGGTCCTGACGGCGTTTACGATACCTTTGACGACGGTTTCCCCGCTACTTACGACGAGTTCTACGCGCTTTGCGATAAGATGGTTGCATCTAACGTAACCCCGTTTATTTGGACGGGCGCAAACCCCGGTTACGCAGATATGCTTACCCAGTCGCTCTTTACTAACGATATGGGGCTTGAAAGAACTAAAGTTTACTATTCACTTAACGGTACTATCGATAATCTCGTTAAATTACAAAACGGCAAAATCGTTACCCAAGACGGTAAGCCTGTTATCGACGATCCTGTAACCTTTACGGGTGGCGAAGAAAACGGTTACGACGCTCAAAGAAGTATAAGTAAACTTTACGCTCTTCAGTTTGCAGAACAAATTGCAAAACACCCGAAGTGGACCAACTCTGCTTGTTACGACTCTACTTCTCAAAGTGAAGCGCAAAACTACTACTTAAAGCAAGGTTATACCATAAAGAACAAAAACAAAAACGCAATGCTTATGGATGGCGCTTGGTGGCAACAAGAAGCAAACAAGACCTTTGAAGCAATGGCAAAAGTTGATAGTAAATACGCTAAAGAAAACCGTAACTTCGGCGTTCTTCCTTTACCGAGTTCTACAATAGATAGATTTGCAGAAAAAGCGGAAAACAAAGAAAAGAACGTTATCGTTACCGAAAACGACTCTTTCTGCTTTATCAACGACAATATCGATAAAAACTCACCGCAATACGAAGTGTCAAGATTGTTCATGTCTTTCTTTAATAGTGACGATATGGCAGGTTTGTTTACAGCAAAAACCAACATGCTTCGCGCAATCAACGTTGACCTTAAAAACAACGAATACTGGAATCAAATGTCGCCTTACGGGCAAAGTTTCGTTGAGTTTGGCGAAGGCGTAGAAGTTATGTATCCTTACACCACCAACGAATTTATGAACAACAACCGTTCAATCTTTAAGAACACGCGTGACGCTTGGCAGTTCCACGCGTATAAAGAAGGTGTCGGTGAATATTCTTTCCCGATTACTGGTATAAAGAAGTTCGGTTGGACTGCTAAAGATTTCTTTGAAGGTATTTACAACTACTATACGACGATTGCATGGAAACAACTTAACAAATAAGATAAAAATCCGAATATAAGATTTTGGAGAAAAATGATTTATGAGTCAGACGAACGATAAGGGCGCTTGCGTAACGCAAACGCCCGAACAACAAAAAGCAAACAAAAAACTCAATACTATGGCATCTGCTAGAAGAAAGGAAACTATCTTCTATATCTGCATGGTTGCCCTTCCTATGATTCAGTTTGCCCTTTATTACGTTTACGTTAACTTGAACAGTTTTTTAATGTCCTTTCAAGCGTACATACCAGGTAAGGGATTTGAATGGGTAGGGCTAAAGAACTTTAAGAATATGTGGATAGAACTTACGTTACCTAACACCAACCTTTCTAACGGGTTGAAAAACGCTATCTACGTTTACCTTCTCGGTTGGTTGGTTAAGCCGTTTCAACTTCTCTTTCCGTTCTACGTTTATAAGAAGATGCCTGCTCACGGGTTCTTTAAGACGATGCTCTTCTTACCGCAGATTTTATCTACCACTTGTACGGCGTTAATGTTTAAGTATATCGTCGATCAAGTTCTTCCTGAATTAGCAGAACTTTACTTCGGTAAGACTATGTTAGGTCTTTTATCCGACCCGAGTTCAACTTTCTGGGTGGCTTGGTTCTTCGGTGTGTTAGATGGTATCGGTGGTTCTATTCTTATCTATACCAGCGCAATGATGCGTATCCCTGAAACACTAGTAGAATACGCTAAACTTGAAGGTTGTTCGCCTTTACAAGAATTAGCAAAGATTACCTTCCCGCTTATTCTTCCGACCTTTGCTGTTTACTTGGTTTTAGGCTTTACTAGCATCTTTACGGCTAACTTGCACTTATATACCTTCTTTGCGGAAGGCTCGCCCATACAAACTATAGGGTACTACACTTACGTGTTGACGTTAAAGAGCGAAGGGTATCTAGATTATCCCAAGGCTTCGGCAATCGGTATGTTCTTTACTCTTATTCTCGTACCCTTAACTATCGTGTTGAGAAAAGTTCTCAATAAGATTACCCCTGACGTGCAGTATTAACGAGGTGATGAAAATGGAAATTAAAGCGAATAAAGTATCTTTTAAAGATAGGTTGAGAAAGTGGGCTAATCCCTACACGATTACCGTTTTTATTATTCTCACCGTTTACTGTATCTATCAAATATCAATTTTGGCTTGGGGCATTATGAAATCTCTCCACGACCCCGAAGACTATTTGGTACAAGGCACGGTTGCAAACTGGCCCGATAAGTTTTCTATCGCAAACTACATAAAGGCGTTTGAAACCATTTCTGTTAGGTTAGAGCGTCACTTGGGCGACAGACAAGTTTACCTTGCTGAAATGTTATTCAACTCGCTCTTCTATTCGATAGGGTGCGCGGTAGTCGGCGTTATGACTTCTTGTGTAGTTGCGTATGTAGTAAACAAACACGATTTTAAGTTTAACAAAGTTATAAACTTCGTTTACTTCTTCTCGCTAATGGTCCCCGTTCTTGGCTCAATGCCATCAACTATTAGGTTGACCGAAGCGTTGCATTTAAGAAACACTTGGCCGGGTATTTTTATTATGAAAATGACCTTTACGGGTGGTAACTCCTTCTTAATCATCGGCGCGGCGTTCAAGAGTTTAGATAACGGGTATAAAGAGGCTGCGGTTATAGACGGCGCGGGGGATTTACAAGTTATGGTGCAAATTATGTTCCCGCTCGTTAAGAGTTTGATATTTACCTTTATGATGATAAGTTTTATCGGGTACTGGAACGACTATTCTGCTCCGCTAGTTTATTTGCAGAAGTATCCGCCGGCAGCGCTAGGCTTGTTTAGATTTAACAACAACCAGTCGCAAGGCACTAACTTCTTAACCTATAAACTTGCAGGCTTTATGATTCTTATGATTCCTACTTTTATAATTTTTATGATCTTCAGAGATAAGTTTATGTATAACGTATCCGAAGGTGGTATGAAAGGTTAATTCCTAATATCTTAAGGAGAATTTTGATGAAGAAAATTTTAAGTATAATATGTTCTTTAATGCTATGCTTGTCCATAGGTGGCTTTTTCGCTACCATCAACCAAGCGTATGCAGATGAAGCGCCACTTTTGGTTTCCGAACTATTTATGCCGTCGGGCGTAGAACTCGACCCCGTAAGTATCGATTCGGAAGTTACCTTCTTGGAAAGTGGTTTGAAACTATCTAGCGCAAGCGTAAAGGAAAGCGCTCGCTTAAAGAGTCAAGTCGTTGGTGATTTTTCTTTGGAATATTTTCCAGAGAGAGAAAACGGCGTGGCAACGGCAAGCAAGTTTAGTCTTACCTTTACTGATGAAAGTGGAAAATCTTTCGATTTAGTCGTTGAACACGGCACGGCTTTGAACGTTTACGCTCAAGTTAACGGGGCTAAAGCAGGCGTGTTTTACAGCAACGGCAAACATGGCGGTTTAACTACGCTCTGTAACGGCAAAGGCACTTACACGCAGATTTCTGCAGAAAAAGTTGCTCTTTCGTTTGACCCGGATACAATGTCCGTTTACGCGAGTAGCGCAGGTGAAATGCCTACTTTAGTTTGGTGTCTTACCGAAGAAGAAATCGACGGCAGAAATATGGGCGTAACCTTATCGCCTTTCTCTAAGTATTCGGTAGATTTAACTATATCAGGGTTGTCGGGCGTTGCAGACTACGGCTCGGTAATCTTATATACGATTAACGGTTGTCCGCTCGACAAAATGATAGTTACCGAATCGGGTAATCCCGCAGTTTCGGCTTTCGTTAGCAAAAACGCTATCGTTGGCGAAGTTTACCAAATCCCACAAGGTGAAAGTTACGACGTTAAAGACGGCATTTCAAGCGACGTAAGCGTAACCGTTAGCATGGGTGGCTCGGTTATATCAGAAAACAAAAAGAGTTTTACCCCTTACGTAAGCGGTGAATATACCATTACTTATTCTGCGGAAAATTCCGACGGGAAAAAGGTGGAAAAATCTTATACCGTAACGGCGTACGACCAAGCGCCCACGTACGATTATCAAATCGAATGGGATTTGCTTAACGAATATGGCGTAGGGGACAAAATAACTATACCCGTTATTACTTTGTCGGGTGGCGTTTTGCGTTACGGCGAAGTTTTGGGCAAACTTTCCATTAAGAGAAACGGCGTAAATCTTATAGGTTACAATAATATCAATTCCGGTGTTAAATACACTTTCCGTTCGGTTGGTACTTATACTTTCTCTTACGATCTCGGCGCGGGCGAAACGTTAGATTATCAAGTTAACGTAACCGACGCTAAAGTTAGATTTATAGCAGATGGGCTTAAAGAGAATTACGTTAAGGGCACGCTTATCGACGCTAGTTCCTTTATCGTAACCGATAACGGCGCGTCCGTTGATTATCGTTTCACGGTGGAATTTCCGAACGGCAAAAAGTACGTTAACAGAAAATTCGTTCTATCTGAAACGGGCGTTTATACTATTCGCGCAGAATACGGCGAATATTTGTTTGAAAGGGAAATTACCGTTAAAGCGCACGTAACAGACTTTTTCAGTTATACTGCAAGTGGCGTAAGCATTTCACACGGCAAGAGTGACTTTACGGGCAGAACGGGTGTGGTTGCTTCCGTTTCGTCTTCAGGCCAACTTATAAGTTATACTCAACCGATAAACATTGCAAATCACGTTAACGTAGCAGAGAAAAACGCATCTGGCGCAAGCAAAATTAAGTCGAACGCAAGCCCGCTTATAGAGTTGTCTGTCGACCCACGCGCTTACGGCACGGCTTCTGCTGGCGGTGTGAATATTTATATAACCGACGCGGCTAACCCCGAAAACGTAATTACTATTAACGTTTACAATACGGGTAATAGCGCAACGTGGTCTTACGTTCGCACGGCAGCCCCTGGTCAAGCGCTCGCAGGGTTCTATACAGAAGGGGGCGACTTCGTTTACGACGGAACTAACGGTAGAATAGATTATACTTACGGCTTTATGATTTATAACGCCGCTAAGGGGCAGTTAACCACGAACACGGTAACGGGGCAAAGTTTCCACGCTAGCGATAGTAAGGTTGCCATTTATTTCGATAACGAAACCAAACAAATTTACTCGCACAACGCGAGAGCAAAGACGGATATCGTAATGGACTTAGACGATACCAGAATGGTTACTCTTCCTTGGTCTGGCTTTGAATCAGATTACGTTTACGTAAGTTTTTCGTTGGCAGGCGTAACTTCGGGTGGCTCTAAAGCAATCGTTTATAATATCGACGGGGTGGATTTGTCTAATAACGACTTAAATTACGTTGCTAATCCTAAAATAACCTTAAACGATACTAATGCGAATATTGCAGGTATTAAGGATAGATATCTTGAAGTTCCAAAGGCTAGCGCAACCGATTGCTACGGCAAAGAACTTGAAGTTAGCCAAAAGGTTTACTATAAAGTAGGCGAACGCTTGGTTGACGTTACCGTTCAAAACGGCAAGTTCCTTACCGATAAAACGGGCACGTATTATATAGTTTACCGCGCTATCGACGCGTTTAAGAACGTGGGCGAAAAGACGGTGGAAGTTCAAGTACAAGAAGTTAGACCTGACGTTACGTTAAATATTGACGAGAGTCAAGCGGTTAAAACGGGTGGCGTAGCAACTCAAATTCCGCTCTACTCACCCGAACTCGTTGGGGTGGAAAACGCAATCGGCAGTTTCCAAGTAGAACGCAAGGTTTACTTTGGTACGGGCGAAGACAAGGTTGAAGTAGATACTTCTTCAGAAGCCATCTATACCGAAAAGGCGGGGGATTATCTCGTAGAATTCTCGGTAACCGACGGCACGGGCAGACACGCTAGCGTAAGTTATACTTTAACGGTAACCGCGCCAGACGACCCCGTAGTAGTAAGCGCGTTGCCTACCTTCGTAGGTTTCGTTCGTGGCAACTCTTACGAAATTCCTTCGGTGTATTATATAGATTACAAGAACGGTAGCGGTGAAAGAACTAAGGCAGACGTGTATATCAACGGCGCTCTCTTTAACGGCAGTATTTATTCGATTGCCCGTGGCGACGTAGAAGCAAAAGAAGCCGAAGAACTTAAGGAAACGGTTACTATTGAATACAAGGCTAACGATACCGTGTTAGAAACTTATTCAGTACCCGTTAAAACCGTTTACAAAATTAAAGATACGCCTATGGGTATCTTGGGCACGCCTATTCCCGAAAAGTACTTCTTGCACGAAAGATATTTCGTTTTAGATGAAGGCGTTTCTGTATCTCCGTTTGTTGATAGATTAACAATTTCTTCTAACGTTAACGACGGAACGGCGTATTTCGTTCAACCGTTGGCAAGTCAAAACCTATCTTTTGAATTTGACGTAGATATTGATAAAAATACACTAGAAAAAGATGAAAACGGGGCGGTAAAACCTTACGACAACAATCTTGTTTCCTTTAAGGTAACTATAACCGACGCGTTAGATAAATCTAAATCTTTGGTTTTGATTATTTCTAACGACCCTGCTACTAATAGCGTTGTAATGACGGTTAACGGGGAAACTTCTCAACCGTTCACAGGCTCGCTTGCTGGTATTACCGAAAATATTATTAGTTTCAATTATAGCAACAAGACGGAAAAGATTTACGACGTTATTACGGGCGCAGAACTGGTTGTTCCTAGAACTTATGAAAATGGCAAACCTTTCGCAGGGTTTAGCGATACCGTTTACGTATCTATCGCGTTAACGGGAGAAACGCCTAGCGAAGGTATGAGTTTGAAGTTGCATTCTTTGAACGGTCAAAACTTTGCAAGCAACACCAAGAAAGATACGGGCAATCCGTATATAACGGTTAACGGTACGCTTAACGGCATATTCGACGTGGGTCAGATAATAACCATACCTAAGGCTACGGCTAGCGACGTTTTCGGTAGTATCTTAAAAGAAGACTTTACCGTATCGGTTACCGTGGAAAATAACGACGTTATTAGCAAGGTGAAAGACGTTAACGGGTTGACGCTTGAAAACGTAACCCCGTCTGTTGATTATCAAGTTGAATTGTCGGTAGCAGGTACGTATAGAATAACCTACGTTGCAGTAGATACAAACGGCACGGGCGCTGATAACCCCATAGAATTCTTGGTAACGGTTACCGAACAGGTTAAGCCGATTATCAAGGTTAAGGGTAGCG
>JAFTIK010000004.1 GCA_017456945.1 Clostridia bacterium | reverse complement strand
GCTTCCATAACTTTAATCTTTTCAGCGTCGGTATCAACCTTAATGTCTTTATAAATTTTTTGATATCTTTCACGAACTTCCTTCGCTTCGTCTGAAATATTGCTAATATAAGAAGTAGCAAGTTCGATCATTTCGTCTTCTACCCCTTGTTCGCGAAGTTTTCTCTTTGCGATAAATTCAGGGTTACCACCAAGCAAAATATCCGTACCACGCCCTGCCATGTTAGTTGCGATAGTTACCGCACCTAATCTACCTGCTTGCGCAACGATATCTGCTTCTCTTGCGTGGTTCTTTGCGTTAAGAACGTTATGCTTAATTCCCTTTCTAATTAAAAGTCTAGAAATTTCTTCTGACTTTTCAACGGTAACCGTACCAACGAGAACGGGTTGCCCTTTTTTATGACATTCTTCAATTTCGTTTACGATGGCTTTATTCTTACCGTTTACTGTTTTATAAATAACGTCAGGTCTATCCACTCTAGCGACGGGGCGATTAGTGGGAATTTCCAAAACGTCTAAGCCGTAAATGGCTCTAAACTCTTCTTCTTCGCTCTTTGCAGTACCCGTCATGCCAGAAAGTTTTTTATAAATTCTAAAATAGTTTTGGAAGGTAATCGTTGCGAAAGTCTTGTTCTCATTACGAACTTTTACCCCTTCCTTTGCTTCAATAGCTTGATGCAAGCCGTCAGAATAACGTCTACCGATCATAAGACGACCAGTAAACTCGTCAACGATTATAACTTCACCGTCTGAAACGACGTAATCGTTATCTTTCTTAAAGATATAGTTTGCCTTCAAAGCCTGTTGAATATGGTGAGAAAGAGATGCGTTTTCTATGTCCGAAAAACTGTTTAACCCAAAGAAACTTTCTGCTTTCTTTGCGCCAGTTTCGGTAATTTGAACGCTCTTTTCTTTAATATCGATAGTAAAGTCTTTATCTAAAACCAAAGATCTAACAAACTTGTTTGCAGACATATACTTTTCGCTAGATTCTTGACCTTTACCAGATATGATAAGCGGTGTTCTCGCTTCGTCGATAAGAATAGAGTCAACTTCGTCCACAATAGCAAAAACTAGCGGTCTTTGAACCATAAGTTCGGTTTTGGTTTTAAGATTATCTCTCAAATAGTCAAAACCCATTTCGTTGTTCGTGCCGTAAGTAATATCGCAGGCATAAGCCTTTTGCTTATCTTCGTCTTCCATACCCGAAACGGCTACGCCAACGGTAAGCCCTAAGAACTTATACACTTTACCCATCCACTCTGCGTCACGGCTAGCAAGATAGTCGTTTACCGTTACGATATGAACGCCTTCGCCCGTAAGCGCGTTTAAATATGCCGGCAAGGTTGCAACTAAGGTTTTACCTTCACCCGTTTTCATTTCGGCAACTCTGCCTTGATGCAAACATATACCACCGATAATCTGCACTTTATAGTGTCTCATATTGAGCACTCTAAAAGCCGCTTCTCTAACTACGGCAAAAGCGTCGAACAAAATGTCGTCGAGCGTTTCACCCGCTTTAAGCCTGTCTTTTAGAAAACTCGTTTGTAAACGCAAATCTTCGTCGGTAAACGATTCGTATTTGGGTTGAAGAGCAATTACCTTATCTGCCATAGCGTTAAGTTTTTTCAAACTTCTTCTGCTCTCACCGCCTAAAATGTATCTAAATAATCCCATTTTTTCTCCTTTTATCAAGTGATGAATTATGTTTTTTGATTTAATATCCGTTTTTTGGTGGAACGCTTGCAATAGTTAATAAATAAACTACTTTTGCGCCCGCTTTTTTTAGTTTTTCAGCAACGACTTCCGCCGTTGAACCTGTCGTTGAAACGTCGTCTATAATAACGACTGTTTTATCTTTAAGAGTTTTTCTATCGATTATCTTAAAGGAATCTATCAAATTTTTTCGGCGTTGCTCTCTAGTTAAAGTGGCTTGCCGTTTGGTTTCCTTGGTCTTTTCCAAACATTGTACCACTTGCACGCCTATTTTCTCTGAAAGAGCGTCTGCAAGAAGTTTAGATTGATTATAGCCCCTTTTCGCTTGCGCTTTTACGTGCATAGGAACGAATGTTAAATAATCGGCGTTAAAATAACTCTTAAAGTATAAAAGTGACAATTCTTCTGCCAAAGGTTCTACTAGATATCTACCGTTGCCGTACTTTAATTTTTGTATCAGAGTATCGACAGGCTTTTTATATACGTAAACGCTACGCGCCTTTTCCGTACTTACCAACCTATTCTTACAAGTTGTACAGTATTTTTGTGGTGCTTTTAATTGTCTTCCACAATGATCGCAAATAACGCCACCGCTATACGGCATACTTTTCTTGCAATCGTCGCACAGATAGCCTTGATCGAAAATTTCCTTTTCGCACGCTATACATTTCCATTTGGGATTAAATAGCGTATTAACGAAAAATTCCCGAATCCTTTTTAATAACCCCTTCATTAGAGATATTTTTTAAGATCTTCAACTCTATCTAGTTTTTCCCAAGGCAAATCCGCTTTCCCGAAATGCCCGTAAGATGCAGTCTGTCTATATATGGGATTTCTAAGCCCCAACTTGTCTATTATTGCAGACGGACGCAAATCGAATTCTTTTACGACGATATCTGCGATCTTTTCATCTGATATTTTGCCCGTACCAAAGGTATCGATTTTAACCGAAACGGGTTTTGCGACGCCTATAGCGTAAGCAACTTGCATTTCACAAACGTCTGCAAGATCTGCGCCTACTATATTTTTACATACGTATCTTGCCATATAGGTTGCAGAACGGTCAACTTTCGTAGGGTCTTTTCCACTAAACGCGCCACCACCGTGCGGGCACTTGCCACCATAAGTATCGACGATAATTTTTCTACCCGTAAGACCAGAGTCACCGTTAGGACCACCTACTTCAAATCTACCCGTAGGATTAATAAAGTATTTGGTATTCTCGTCAAGATATTCTTTAGGCATAACGTAGTTGATAACCAACTCTTTCAAATCTTTACGCAATGTTTGAGTGTCAATCGTACTATCGTGTTGAGAAGATAAAACGACCGTATCTATACGAATAGGTTTTCCGTTTTGATACTCAACGGTTACTTGACCTTTACCATCAGGGCGAAGGTATTTTAACAAGCCATGTTTTCTAACTTGTTCAAGACGTTCGCACATCTTATGCGAAAGCATAATGGGTAACGGCATCAATTCTTTTGTTTCCTTGCACGCGTAACCAAACATTAACCCTTGATCGCCTGCGCCGATTTTATCGTAATCGTCACCACCAGTCTTATCTTCAACCGAACTATCAACACCCATAGCAATATCTGGGCTTTGCTTGTTTAGTTTGGAAATTATTTCAACGGAATCTGCGCTAAACCCTATTTCCTTATCGGTATATCCTATATCTGCAATTACCGAACGTGCAATCTTATCAACGTCAATTTTCGCAGTCGTAGTAATTTCACCCATAACGAGCAAAAAGTCGGTCGTTACCGAACATTCGCAAGCAACTCTTGAAAATTTATCTTGTTTTAGAATCTCGTCAAGAACGGCGTCGGAAATTTGATCGCACACTTTATCGGGATGCCCCGAAGTTACAGATTCGCTAGTAAAAAATTCTCGCATACTATTTTCCTCATAAGTTTTTTATAAATCGTATTTATTTATTATACACGAATAATTATTCTCTGTCAATCGCCTACCTAGTATTCTTGCCTTTTTTAATATATATTTTATATATTATCTTTAATTTTTCCCCTTAAATCGCCAAAATTTTCAAACATTGACTTTTGCGTCAATTATTTTATTTTACTCCCCTTTTTTCAGTTGACACAAACAAGGTTTTGGCTTATACTAATGATTATTGACTTATTCGTCAATAAAGGGAGATTTTACAATGGAAAACAACAAAAAACCGTTCGAGAAAAAAGGTCAACGCAAACGCCAAATTGCGCTATCCGGTCTGCGCGTTTTTTGCGAAAAAGGTTACGATAACACTACGGTTGACGACATAGTGAAAAAAGCCAACTGTTCACACGGGCTTTTTTACCATTATTACAAAACAAAAAAAGATCTTTTCGACGAAGTTATGCGCATTAAAGCCGAGCATCACCGAGAAGATTTAATAGCAACTTTAAACGTTACCCCTGACTACAATGAAAAACTTCGCGTAATACTTGAAGATTTATTTAACACTCTAGTAAACGACGAAGATTTTACATATTATTTTTACTTTTTTATAACTCAAAAGTTTATAAACAAGCAAAAAGGTATATCACAGCCTAAAAAACCTTCGGACAAAAAATTCCCCTTTCTTCTTAACGAACAATTTTTTGAAGAAGGGCAAAAACAAGGTTATTTTACAGACAAATACTCTGCAAAAGACTGCGTAAAACTTTTCTTTTCCATTATTCAAGGCGCTACCATAGGGTTCGTTATCGCGCCCAAAGAAATTCAAAAGGAAATGAAATTCCCCAACGTAGATTTTATTATTTCTGCTTTCAAAAAGGAGACTCACGATGAAAAATAAACAACAAAAAGAAAGCAACGGCTTTATCCCCACCATTAAAACACTTTCAAAATCGGTTAGAGAATATAAAAAGCCATCTTTTTTAGCACCTTTATTCGTTGCAATTGAAGTAGTTATGGAATGCCTTATCCCCTATATTATGACACTTCTTTTGGATAAGATTAAAAACATTTCTGAATCAGCGGATACTTCTATGCTTATTAACGAAATACTTAAATACGGTGGCGTTCTTCTTGGGCTTGCAGTCGTATCGCTTATTTGCGGTGTTCTTGCAGGCAAGTTTTGCGCTACGGCGTCAAGTGGATTTGCCAAAAATTTAAGAAAAGATATGTTTAAGAGAATTCAAGGCTTTTCTTTTTCTAATATAGATAAATTCTCAACTTCTAGTTTAGTAACTAGATTGACGACTGACGTTACCAACGTGGAACTTTCTTATATGATGATAGTTAGAACTGCTATTAGAGCGCCGTTTATGCTTATTTTCTCTATGATTATGGCGTTTACCATCAATTCTACGATGGCGCTTATTTTCCTTGGCACAGTTCCACTTCTCGCAACAGGGCTTATACTTATAATGAAAAAGGCTATCCCCTTCTTCAACCGTATTTTCCACAAATACGACGCGCTTAACGAATCGGTACAAGAAAATATTCACGGTATGAGAGTAGTTAAATCGTACGTTCGCGAAGATTACGAAAAGGAAAAATTCGACAAGGCTAGCGCAAACGTTAGAAACGATTTCACTAAAGCGGAAAAATTAGTAGCCTTAAACGGACCTCTTATGAATTTCTGTATTTACGCAGGGCTTATTCTCATTTACATAATAGGTTCGTCTTTAATAATAAACTCTAAAGAAAAGGTGTTAAAACTTGCTGAATTGCAAAGTTTTATGACCTATTCCTTCCAAATGCTTATGAGTTTGATGATGCTTTCTATGATTATGGTTATGATTATTATGAGCGTTGCATCTGCTAAAAGAATTTCCGAAGTGTTAAACGAACAAAGTTCTATTATTTCACCCGAAAACGGCGAAACCGTAGTAGAAGACGGCAGTATAGAATTTGAAAACGTATGCTTTAAATATTCCGAACAAGGGGTTAAATACGTTCTTGAAGATATCGACCTTAAAATAGAAAGTGGCCAAACGGTTGGTATTTTAGGCTCGACGGGTAGTGGAAAAACTTCGCTTATCAACCTTATCCCCCGCCTTTACGACGCCAACACAGGCGTAGTTAAGGTTGGCAATAAAAACGTTAAGGAATACGACCTTAACGCGTTACGAAATTCCGTAGCAACCGTTTTGCAAAAAAATCTTTTGTTCTCCGGTACTATTCGCGACAATATGAAGTGGGGTGATAAAACCGCCACGGACGAAGAAATCCATCACGCTCTAGCCCTAGCGCAAATTGACAACTACGAACTTGATAAAGCCGTAGAACAAGGTGGCGCAAACTTCTCTGGAGGTCAAAAACAAAGACTTTGTATTGCTAGAGCATTGTTGAAAAAACCGAAAATTCTAATTCTTGACGACTCTACTAGCGCCGTTGATACTAAAACCGACGCTTTAATTAGAAAGGCGTTTAAAGAGTATATTCCAGAAACCACTAAAATAATAATCGCGCAAAGAGTTGCTTCCGTACAAGACGCCGACCTTATATTGATTATGGATAACGGTAGAATAGTTGCCAAAGGGACGCACGAACAATTGCTTAAAAACAACTCCATTTATCAAGAACTTAACTACTCACAGAACAAAGGAGGTAAACAAAATGGCTAAAGGTTTTCCTATGAAAGGTGGCAAAGGTGGGCATGGCGGTCCTAAAATGAAAGCCAAAAAAGGCACGCTTTCAAGACTATTAAAATTGTTATTTAAAACTAACGGCAAACTTTTATTTATAGTTTTCTTTTGCCTAATCATAAGCGCCGTAGTTAGCGTTTCATCTTCTATATTCCTTGAAAAGCTTATCGTTGAAATAGGAAAAGGTCTAACTACCACGGGTGATTTAAGCCCTATTTGGAAAACGCTTACCGGCATATTTATCACTATGGGGTGCGTTTACGTTGCAGGAATTTTATGCAACCTTATTTACACGCGTTTAATGGCTGTTCTAACCCAAAAATTCTTACACGATATAAGAACTAGTTTATTTAACAAAATGCAATCTTACCCCATAAAGTTTTTCGACACACATAAAACGGGCGATATTATGAGTACTTACACCAACGACACGGACGCTCTTCGTCAGTTGGTTTCGCAAAGTATCCCACAACTATTTTCCGTTTTGATTAGTACGACTACTTTGCTTATCATAATGTTAACTTCTAGTATTTGGTTATCTTTGGTTATTTTCGTTGGCGTTATAGCCATGTTCTTCGTAACCAAGATGGTTGGTGGAAATAGCGCTAAATACTTTATTAGACAACAAATTTCGCTTGCTAGTGAAGAAGGTTTCGTAGAAGAAATTATGCACGGTCAAAAGGTGGTTAAAGTTTTCTGCCACGAAGATGAAACGTTAAACACTTTCAACGAGAAAAACGAACAACTTTTCCACGATGCTGAAAAAGCGCACTCTTTCGCAAACGTTTTAGGCCCGATAATGAATAACCTTGGCAACATACTTTACGTTCTTATCGCTTTCGTTGGTGGCGTGCTTGTTTTCAACGCTATACCTAACCTTACTATCACGGGTTTTCAACCGCTTTATATAGACGGGCAACTAACTTTCCTTGCTACGATAATGGCGTTTCTGCCACGTAGTAAGCAGTTTACGGGTAACGTTAACCAAGTTTCACAACAGATAAATTCTATAGTTATGGGGCTTGCTGGCGCTTCTAGAATATTCGATTTATTAGACGAACAGCCTGAACAAGACGACGGATACGTTACTTTAGTTCGTTGCAAAATTGCTGAAGACGGAACTATTACCGAGTGTGAAGAACGCACCGGACTTTGGGCGTGGAAGCACCCGCATAAAGCAGACGGAACGGTTACCTATACCCAACTTAAAGGTGATATTCAGATGTTTGACGTAGATTTCGGTTACGTTCCAGACAAAATCGTTTTGCATAACGTTTCGCTATACGCTAACCCCGGTCAAAAAATCGCTTTCGTTGGGGCTACGGGCGCAGGTAAAACGACTATAACAAACCTTATAAACCGTTTCTACGATATTGCAGACGGCAAAATTCGTTACGACGGAATTAACATTAATAAAATTAAAAAAGCCGACCTTCGCCGTTCGCTCGGTATAGTTTTACAAGATACTAGCCTATTTACGGGAACTATTATGGAAAATATCAGATACGGCAGACTTTCGGCTACCGACGAAGAATGTATTGAAGCGGCTAAACTTGCTTACGCGCACGATTTTATAACCCGTCTTCCCAACGGCTACGATACCATGCTTACGGCTGACGGCGCTAACCTTTCACAAGGTCAAAGACAACTTTTATCTATTGCGAGAGCGGCAGTTAAAGACGCGCCCGTTATGATTTTGGATGAAGCGACATCTTCTATCGACACGCGTACCGAAGCGCTTGTTGAAAAGGGTACGGATAGGCTTATGCAAGGAAGAACGGTTTTCGTTATCGCGCATAGACTTTCCACTGTTAGAAACTCTAACGTTATAATGGTGCTTGACCAAGGTCACATTATCGAGCGTGGCTCTCACGACGAACTTATTGCAAAGAAAGGTAAATATTATCAGTTATATACGGGAGCGTTTGAACTAGAATAATTATGAAATGTAACCTTTGCCCCGTTAATTGTGGGACTGACAGACTAATTCGCCAAGGGTATTGTGGCGCTAGCGATAAAGTTCGCATTGCAAAATACTATTTGCACCCGTTTGAAGAACCTATTATTAGTGGCTCTAACGGATCGGGAACGGTGTTTTTTTGCGGTTGTTCGCTAAAATGCGTTTTTTGCCAAAATTATGAACTTTCTAGAAACCTTCGTGGTAAAGATATAACGCACGTAGAATTAGCCCGAATATTTCAAGAACTACAAGAAAAAGGGGCGCACAATATAAATCTTGTAAACCCCACTCATTACGCGTTAGATATAGTAAAAGCATTTGAAATTTTTAAGCCGTCAATCCCCGTAGTGTACAATACGCACGGTTATGAAGAACTTTCTGCCCTAAAAATTATCGACCCGTATATAAACGTTTATTTGCCCGATATTAAGTTCTTTTCCCCTACCTTATCAAAGCGTTATACGGGTAAGGAAAACTATTTTGAAAAGGCAAGTATGGCTATTGAGTTTATGGCAAATAAACCCTTCGTTTTGGGCGACGACGGACTATTAAAAAGTGGCACTTTAGTTAGACACTTAGTTCTACCGCAAGGTGTTTCCGATAGCAAGAAAATTCTTGACTGGTTTAGCAAAACAAAAGAAAAAGCGTATATTAACGTTATGAGTCAATATACGCCTTTTGGAAAAATTGACAACTTTCCCGAACTACAAAGAAAACTTACCAAAAGAGAATACGATAACGTTATAGATTACGCAATTTCTTTAGGTATTGAAAATATGTACTACCAAAAACTTAAAAGTTCAAGCGAAGAATATATTCCTAAATGGGATTTTTAATCAAAAAAGCACCTTCCGGTGCTTTTTTATTTTATTTCTTTAATTTCAACGATTTTACAGCCTTTTCTAATTTTGTTTTTCTTTTCGGAAATCTGTTTTTTGAAAATCTTTTCTCTAAACTTATACAAAACTGCAAACACGATAACTAGCGCTATAAGAACGCACATTAAAATTAGCATATAGTTCGGCAAAGTAATAAGTTTTACTTTGTTCCACATCTCGTTTATGCGCTCTAAATCTTTATCGGAAAAATTATCCATAACAGCGCAACGAAGTATAGTTTCTTCATCTGCATATTGCGCGTACAAATGCCTATAATAGCCGTCTTCCCCGTCGGAAACCTTAAACGTATAGTCGGCGTCATTACCGAAAAAGTAGGATAAATCTGCCGTTTTTTCGCCACCTTCAGTTCCAAAAGTATCCTTTACGTATTCGAAAACTTCCGCCCCTGCTACGCAACTTGTATAACCAACGTAATCCATATTTCTTACGGCAATATCAGGTCTTGACATAAAATCGATAAACGCGCGCGAAGCGTTTTCGTTGGCGTGCTTAGTCATAACCCAGCCGTCAAACCACACGTTAGAGCCTTCTTTCGGTACTACGTAACGCAAATTTTTACCTACGTTATCAGCTTCCCACATAGAGTAAACTGCATCTCCACTCCACGCAAAGTTAACGTCGATTTTACCAGTTAAAAGGTCGTTTTTACCAGCATCAACTTCAAACCCGTAAAGGTGTGGCTTTAATTGTATAAGCGCCTTTTCAACCTTATCTACCGTTTCAGCGTCAGTCCTATTAAACAAATCGAAAAGTTGGGTTTTGTATGCGTCTTCTGTTATTTGACTGTTTTCTAGTTGATTTTTCAACTCTAAAAGTTCGTCTTTATACACTATTGCGATAGCCATAATGTAGCTGTCGCGAAGGCTATCTTTTATAGTAATTTTACCATAAAATTTATCTTGATAAAGATTAGTCCAACTATCGAAATCTTCAGGGGTAAACTTATCGGCGTTATATATAAGCCCCATTGTTCCCCACATATACCCTACGGCGTAAGTTTTTCCGTCGTTAGTATTTAGCCCGATTTCTTCAAAAACGTCTTTAATATAAGGCGAGCCGTAAGTTTTGAAATTATCTGGAACGGCGTAAGGCTTAATTAATCCTTCGTTTTTCATCTTTAAAATCATATATTCAGAAGGACAAATAACGTCAACTGCAGTCGGGTCTTTTAACAACTCGTTGTACATTTCTTCGTTGGTTGCGAAAGAATAGTAGTTAACTTTTACGTTAGGATATTCCTTTTCAAAGTCTTCTAAAACGCCGTTAGCGCCATCTTCGCCTTCTTCAATATAATCTTCCCAACTAAACACCGTTATCTCGCCGTTAGGGGTTATTTCTTCTGCTTTAACAACGTTTATGCTAGCAAACGGCGCAAAGCATAATAACACTGTTAAAAATGCAATAACTAGCGAAATTAAAGGTTTAAAATAATTCTTTCTCATATTAAACCTTCCTTTTCGCAGATGAATTTTTGCCTGCGCGAATATTCATTACCACTACGACCGAAACGGTTATAAGGAATATTATAGTGGTTAGCGCCCTATAAATAGGAACTTGCTCGCTTGCCTTTTCGGTCGTTAATGCAATGGCTTTATATACGGCTGTGCTTATCGTATCGTACCCCAAAGGAGCAAGCGTTGCCGTTATAATATAATCGTCTAAAGAAAGTGTTATAGCAAGCATAAAGCCACTAAAAATCCCTGGTAAAATTTCGGGTAAAACCACCTTGAATAAAGCCTGCGTAGGCGTTGCGCCTAGGTCTAAAGCGGCTTCGTACATACTACCGTCCATTTGTTTTAGTTTAGGAATAACAGATAATACTACGAAAGGTACGGTAAGCGTTATATGCCCAACGTACAAGCCGAATTGCGTTCTATGCCCAAGCCCTGCAAGCGCAAGCAGCATTGCTAAAGCGCACGCCGTTACTACTTCAGAGTTAACTACGGGAATTTGCGACATTCCGTTAACGGCTTTACCTAGTTTACCTTTGCTATAAAATATGCCTATTGCGCCAAGCGTTCCCAAAATTGTAGAAACTGTTGCGGAAACGAGCGCAAGAACGATTGTGTTAGTAACCGCTTCTTTAATTTCGGGCAATTTAAGATACCATTTCAACGAGAAAACGTAACTTTCAAACCCTACGAAAGTTTTGTTTTCGTTAAAACTTAAAAACACTAAAATAAATATGGGGATATAAATGAACGCAAGAACGAGAAAAATATATCCGTAACTGAAAAACTTTTTCATAAATTCGTCCCCCTTGCGTTATTTTCGCCCTTAAATCCGCCCGTTGCAAGCATGGTTACGAAAAGGATAACTAGCATTATAAGCGAAATCATTGCCCCGCCGTGTTGGTTGGTCATAGTTCCATTTTCGCCAAGGAAACACCACGCTATAAGTTTACCTATTACGGTAAAGCCCGTGCTTCCACTAAATGCGTCGGTAATAACGTAACAACTCATTACGGGTAGAAAAACCATCATTGCGCCACTAATTATGCCTGGAACAGACAACGGCAATGATACTTCGGTAAATACTCTTACTTTGCTAGCGCCCAAATCCGCCGCCGCTTCTTCCAAACTTCTATCCATTTTTATAAGAGTAGAATAAAGTGGCAAAATCATAAACGGCAAATAGTCGTAAACTAAACCTATTATATTCGCGCCAGAACCTAGCGGGATATTGAGCATGCTTAATAATTCCTTCATAGCCATTGCCCTTAAAACGAAGTTTATCCACATAGGCATAATAAAAAGAAGTAACAACACGAAGGCTACTTGTCTATTTATTCTTGAGAGAATAAACGCAACGGGATAGGCTATTAGTAAGCAAATAGCCGTAACTACGAAACTTATTAAAATACTAATAAGTAAAGTGCTTATTTTGGTTGTATCCGTAAAGAAATCTAAAAAGTTTTCAAACGTTAACGCGCCGGTCTTGTCCGTAAACGCGTAATAGACGATTACGAGCAAAGGGAGAACGACGAAAAGCACGAGAAATAATCCGTACGGAATACATAAATTTTTTCTCGAAAAACCGATAGAAAAGCCCTTTTTTGCGCTTTCGGACTTACCGCGTTCGGTTTTAGAGATTACTTTTGCTTTTTCTGTCATCTCTTAATCTCCTGTTTGAGCGAGAGTTTAATTTTGTCTTTAGGTATAATTACGCTTACTCTATCGTTTTCGTTCCACGTATCTTCGGTATCGAAAACAAAGTCTTCGTCATTTTCATCCGTGCGAACTATAATCTTATAGTGGTCACCTTTATATATCATAGAAACGATATTTCCAACTGCACCGCCTGCTTCAGCGTCGTCGCTAATCTCTATATCTTTAAGCCCTACTTCTACGTTGACGTCAACGTCGGTAAGGTCAATCTTATCCCCTTCGCTAGTGATAAGATATCCTTCTTCATCAATAAACGAATCTGGATAGAGTTGAGTAACGTCACACTCAAACTCGCCGTCACCAAAACATACAGTATTGTATTTGGTTATATAGCCGTCGTATTTGTTGGAAACGAATTCCTTTTTCATAAGGTGAATATCGTTAGGTTTAATAAATAGGCTAACCGTTTCACCAACCTTTCTTTCAATGGTATCTTGAATAACTACTTCAGACTTACCCACCTTCATTACCATTTCGTAATGAACGCCCTTAAAAATGGAACTGATAATCTTGCCCTTAACTTGACCTTTATCTTCATCCATAAGGAAAACGTCTTCTGGGCGAACTACTACGTCTACCTTTTCGTTCTTTTCAAAATCGTCAACACAATCAAAGGTGTAGTTGATAAATCTAACCTTTCTATCTCCGAGCGAAGTTCCGCTAAATATGTTGCTTTCGCCGATAAAGTCTGCAACGAAAGAATTCTTCGGCTCGTTATAAATATCAGTAGGCGTACCTATCTGTTGAATACAACCGTCGTTCATAACTACGATAGTGTCGCTCATTGTAAGCGCTTCTTCTTGGTCGTGGGTAACGTAAATAAAGGTTATGCCGAGGT
>JAFTIK010000018.1 GCA_017456945.1 Clostridia bacterium | reverse complement strand
TTGTGGTTTACGTTGTAAACGATAGTGGGAAGGTCGTTACCTGCGGGAGCAGAAATAACAACTTTCTTAGCGCCTGCGGTGATGTGAGCAGCAGCCTTGTCCTTGCTGGTGTAGAAACCAGTACATTCCAAAACTACGTCAACGTCGTATGCAGCCCAGGGGCATTCAGCAGCGTTAGCGCACTTAGAAATTTTGATTTCCTTGCCGTCAACGATAATAGAATCTTCGGTAGATTCTACGGTGTGACCTGCTGCGAGATAGTTACCCTGCATGGTGTCATATTTAAGAAGATGAGCGAGCATTTCAGGGCTGGTAAGGTCGTTGATAGCAACTACTTCGTAGCCTTCTGCGCCGAACATTTGTCTGAACGCAAGACGACCGATACGACCGAAACCGTTAATTGCAACTTTAGTTGTTTTTGACATGTCAATGTCCTCCAAAAATATATTTTTTACTTAAAATTTCCAAAATTTTTCAAATTTCGTCTTATATATTATATAACCAAAAAAGGCATTAGTCAATTATTTTCAAGCCTTTTTGCCCCTTATTTTAAATTTTCGGGGTTTAAACACAACAAATCTTCGGCAACGAAAATACCGTCTTTTCTAATTAGTTCGCCGTCAAAGTAAATTTCCCCACCACCGTACTCTTTAGTTTGAATTAAAACTAAATCCCAGTGAATAGCCGAGACGTTGCCGTTATACGCGTCGTCGTAACAAGCGCCGGGCGTAAAATGTATAGAGCCGGAAATCTTTTCGTCAAATAAGATATCCCCCATAGGCTTTACTATATAAGGATTAACGCCGAGCGCAAACTCGCCCACGTATCTAGCCCCTTCGTCGGTATCAAATATAGCGTTTACCTTTTCGTTATCGTTTGCGGTTGCGTTTATAATCTTGCCATCCTTAAAGGTTAGCGAAACGTTTTCAAACTTAAACCCGTTTTCCACCGACGGCGCGTTATAAGTTATTACACCGTTTACGCTATCTTTTACAGGGGCGGTGTAAATTTCGCCGTCGGGAATATTGCACTTACCCGAACACTTTTTACTGCCTATACCTTTAATAGAGAAAGTTAAATCCGTGCCTTTACCAACTATACGAACTTTATCCGTTCTATCAAGGCGGGCTTTAAGAGCATCCATAGCCCTATCCATTTTAGAATAATCAAGGTTGCAAACGTTAAAGTAGAATTCTTCAAAGGCATCCGTACTCATACCCGCTTGTTGCGCCATACCTTGATTTGGGTAACGAAGAACAACCCACTTGGTTTTCTTTACCCTTATTTCGTGGTGCACGGGGTGGGAATAGTATTCGTTATAAATTTGCATTTTATCCCCAGGGACGTCTGAATTTTCGTTACAGTTTTCCCCACCGCGAATACCGATATAGGCATCCATTTCCGACATGCGAACGCTATCGTATTTAGCGCGAAGTTTGGCGTATTCCACAGACTCGCCAAGCATAAGTTGACGGGTAACCCTATTGTCGTAAGTTTCTACGAAAGGATAAGCACCCACCTTAAAAGCTTCTTTAACGAGCGCGTTAACTAGCATATAGTCTATGCCCTTTGCTTCGATAAGCACCTTTTCGCCCTTTTTAAGCGCGCACGAATAGTTGATGAGTTTTTCCGCCAAAATATTTATTCTAGGATCTTGCATAATTAACTCCTATAAATTATAGTTTTTCCATAATTATACAACTAAAAACCTTTTTTAGAAAGTATTTTTAATAAGATTTGAAATTTATTTGCTAAATTGACAAAAAGGATATATAATATATCTTGAAATAGAACGGTTTTAACCTAATTCCGCTCTAAAAACAAGCGAAAAAATTTTTTTATATATTATTGGAGGAAACAGTAATGGCATTAGTAAACTCGAAAAAGATGTTTGAAATGGCTTACAAGAACGGCTACGCTATCGGCGCTTTCAACGTTAACAACATGGAAATCGTTCAAGGTATCACCGAAGCTTGTAAAGAAGAAAAAGCACCTGTAATTTTGCAGGTATCTAAAGGCGCAAGAGCATACGCTAACCACACCTATCTCGTTAAACTCGTAGAAGCGGCTGTTCTCGAATGCCCCGATATTCCGATCGTTCTTCACTTGGACCACGGCCCCGACTTCGAAACCTGTAAAGCAGTTATCGACGGTGGTTTCACTTCAGTTATGATCGACGGTTCTCACCTTCCCTTTGAAGAAAACGTAGCGCTCACCAAAAAGGTTGTTGACTACGCTCACGACGTTGCTGCTAGAGGCAGATACATTACCGTTGAAGGCGAACTTGGTACTTTGGCTGGTATTGAAGACGAAGTTAAGGTTGAACACGGCGCAGAAAGTTACACCAAACCCGAAGAAGTTGTTGAATTCGTTAGAAGAACAGGCGTTGATAGCCTTGCTATCGCTATCGGTACTTCTCACGGCGCATACAAGTTCAAACCCGAACAATGCACCAGAAACGAAGAAGGCATTCTCGTTCCCCCTGCTCTCCGTTTTGATATTTTGGAAGCAGTTGCTAAAGAACTCGGTGATTTCCCCATCGTTCTTCACGGTTCTTCTTCCGTTCCCCAAGACTACGTTAAGATGGTAAACGATAACGGCGGTAAAATGCCCGACGCTATCGGTGTTCCCGAAGCGCAACTTAGAAAGGCTGCAACCCTTTCCGTTTGCAAAATCAATATCGACTCTGACTTACGTCTTGCAATGACCGGTACTATCCGTAAGTTCTTCAACGAAAAACCCGACAAGTTCGACCCCAGAGAATATTTGAAACCCGCACGCGCTAACATCAAAGAAATCGTTAGACATAAACTTATTAACGTTCTTGGTTGCGCTGGCAAAGCAGACGAATGCAAATAATAATTTAAAACTTAAAAAGTGCGTATCGCTCGATACGCACTTTTTTATTTCTTGGCGTTTACGGCAACTATGCCGCAAATGCAACCTATGACCACCGTAAATATTAAATCCAGAAAAAAACTTGCGTTAAAGGCTACTCCCGTTCCGCAAAGCATAAAAATAAGGTTTATGCTAAAACAGAAAAGCCCACCAATAAGCCCGCCTTTAATTAGCCCTGCGCCTAGTTTTATGCTAGTTAAACAGCCCGTAAATAACGCCACCACCTTAATAAACTGATTTACCGACTTAATTATCCCCGAATTTAAGCACGCTGCTTTTGCAACGAAAGCAAATATTAACACGGCTATCAAAGCGATTATTATTGAAGTGCAACCGCCTTTAATTATCTCGCCAAAAAATCCGCCCTTTTCTGATTTTTCCATAAAAGAAACCCCCACTATCTATATAAAATAGATATGCGGGGGTTAATTTTTTAAGAACTAGAAATTATTTGTCTTCTTTAACTTCTTCTTTCTTTTCTTCAGTCTTTGTTTCTTCTTGTGCTACTGCGCTACCTTGAGCGGGTGCGGTTTGATAAATAGCGCCCTTGTCGAACTTAACGTAAGACTTGTTGCCTTCAAGACCGGTTTCAAGAACGAAGGTGTTTTCAGCGTCGTTAATTTGAGCAACGAAACCGCAGATGCCACCGATAGTTTTAACCCTGTCGCCGATTTTGAGAGAGTTAACCATGTTTTGCGCTTCTTTTTGTTTTTTCTTACCAGAAATGCTTTGCCAAACGAAAAGGCCGATAATTGCAACGATAAGAACACCGAAGATAATCCAAGTACCAACGGGGTTAGTAGCAGCCTCTTTCGTGGATTCACCAGAACCGCCGCCTGCTTGAGTATCAAACAAAGCAAAAAGTAAATTGTAAAGTTTCATATTATATCTCCTTGAATAAGTATTTATTTTACTCTTATATTCTAAATCTTTTACGCCCGAAAATCAAGCGTTTTACTAATTTTTTTGACTTTCGACAAAATTACAAAGGTTTTTTATAAGTTTCGCCCGTCTTTTTATAGAATTCCAAAGCAAATTCGCTAAACGAATCTTGCATAATGGCTTGGCGCACCTGTTTCATAAGGTTGTTAAGATAGGTTATGTTATGCAAACTTAACATCATTCCACCCATCATTTCGCCAACGTTTATTAGGTGGCGAAGGTAAGCCTTGGTATAGTTTTTGCAACAATAGCAATCACACTCTGGGTCGAGCGGGGTAAAGTCTTCTTTATAAGCGCCGTTTCTTACCACGGCTTTCCCGTAAGAAGTCATAGCCGTACCGTTTCTACCAACGCGAGTAGCAAGCACGCAGTCGAACATATC